>JBAVYC010000587.1:0-8856 GCA_049698595.1 Desulfobacterales bacterium
CTGGCCAGAAAAACGTCACCGAATTCACCCATTGCCAGGCGGATCATAAATGCCGGTGCCGGCATGAAGGATGGACGACCCAGAACTTCACCCAGGGTTTTGGCCAGCTGGCGATAACGAGCCGGATTGGGAGCGCAGAAATTAAGGGGCCCGCTGACATCCTGATGGTCAATTATAAACCGGACTGCCGCCATGAGATCGTCCAGGTGTATCCACGGAAACCATTGGTTTCCATTGCCCATGGAACCGCCGACAAACATTTTAAATGCGGGGATCATTTTGGCCAGGGCACCGCCGTTTTTTCCAAGGACAACGCCAAATCGCATCACAGCAACCCGAACGCCTTTTGCGGCTGCCTGCCAGGCCTCTTTTTCCCAATCCTTCGAAACACCGGCCAAAAAATCATGACCAACGCTTTCATCTTCCTTTAGAATGTCCTCACCCCTGTTGCCGTAATATCCGGCACCGGATGCACTGCAAAGAGCGACGCTCCTGCCTTCCGGCAGGGCGGCGACTAAATGACGGGTGGTCAGAATGCGGCTAGTATATATCATTTCTTTATAGCTTGCCGTCCAGCGCTTAAAAATGGTCACTCCGGTCAGATTAACCGCTGCTTCCGTTTCTTCGGCCTCCTTTTGCCATTTACCCGGCCGGGTTGTATCTGCCGCAATATAGCGATAATTTTCATGACGGATTCGCTGCCGATCTGCTGACCTGCCGACTGCGGTGACCTTATGCCCCGCGCTCAGCAAATACTTCGAGAGATTAGAGCCGATAAAACCCGAACCGCCCGTGATGAGTATTTTCATGGATCGTCTCATTGATCCGGATAAACCGGAAATAACAAATTACAAGCACCAAATTTCAATATCCAAATCTCAAATAAGATCAAAAACCAATTGTCTAGAATTTTGAATTTCGGTTATTGTGATTTGTGTTTTGATATTTGAATTTTTATTTGCTGAAACTTGAACACCGACACCTGAAACCCCAATTTTCTGACAACATATTGTCAGATATGCTCCGATAAGGGCTAAGCCCCCTCAACCGTCCCATCGTATGCAGCGTAAATGGATTTGTCAATAATTAATCGTCGCGGGATTTCTACAACCAACTGAATATACAAAGTTTCTTCGGAGCTTCCAAATTCTTCCTGAGAATGGGCGGTGGGATGGGCTATGATTTGATCCGGCTTGTCAGAAGGCAGGTCATCAAGAGGGTTTCGCTTGAGTGCTGCACGCGGGGCATATCCCGATGAGTTCAAGTTTATGCCCGATAATCTTGAAATCGGTGGTGTTTTTCAGATCATGTCTAATCGTGACATCAAAATCAACCGGGGCATCAACCACTCGATCACAACGAATACATCTGAGATGGTAATGGTTTTCCGTTTTGCCGTCAAACCGTTTCAGCGTGCAGCTCGGTTCGAGTTTTTGAATATCACCGCTTTCAGCAAGGATTTCGAGGTTGCGATACACGGTTCCAAGGCTGATGCGGGGCAGGCGCTTGCGTACCATTGCATAAACCTCATCGGCGCTGGGATGAGTATCAACCTTACAAAGCTCCTCCAAGATAACTTTGCGTTGACGCGTCCTCCGGAGATTTAATTGTTTTTGCAAAGCGGTCTACCCTCCTCGCGTATGATCGCGCATTCTATCTACCTTTCATCAATAGGTGTAAATTCACACACATCCGGACCGCAGTAATCTCCAATGTATTCGGACTCGGGTCGATACAGCGTGGGTTTTGGAGCGGCACCTGCAAATTGCTCTTCCACTACGTGGACGCACCAGCCCGCGATTCGAGCGATAGCGAACACCGGTGTAAACAGATCAACCGGAATACCCAGCGATAAATACAACGAACCACTGTAAAAATCGACATTGACGTAAATATCTCTGCCTTTACGTTTTTTAAACTCCGCCTTGCCCGTTTTGTCAAGCATGGCGGATATTTCATACCACTTGGTCTTACCGCTCCGCTCTTCCAGCACTTTAGACATGGATGCGACAATATATGCGCGCGGGTCGTCGGTATCGTATACGGCATGCCCCAAACCAAAAATCACTCTACCGGCATCAAATTCCTGATTGACGTAATCTAGTACCTTGTCTACCGATCCGATTTTAAACAACATTTCCATGACTCTTGTATTGGCACCGCCGTGCAGGTCGCCGGATAAAGATCCTACCGCGGCAGCAACGGCCGCATAGATATGCGCTCTGGTGGAAGCAACTTCCCGGGCGGCAAAGGTAGATGCATTAAACGAGTGTTCGGCGTGCAGAACCAAGGCTTTGTCCAAAAATTCGCCCATCTCGGCGTCGGGCATTTTGCCGGAGAGCATATATAAAAAATTGGCTGCGTGGTCCAAATCCGCAGAAGGCTCAACCGGCTCTTTATCATTGCGGATTCGATCCCAGGCCGCGATAATGGTGGGAAATTTGGCAATCAGTCTAACCGCCATACGCAGGGCGGCTTCCATGGATTGATCTTGCTTGTCAGGATCATGGTGGGCCAACAGAGGAACGGCTGCTTGCAAAATGTCCATGGGCAACGCATCTTTGGGGCGATTTCTCAGGACGTCAATCACTGCAGGCGGCAGATGGCGTTCTGCCACAAGGCGGCCCTTAAACTCTGCAAGTTCGGCTTTGTCAGGCAGCTTTTCATAAAGCAGCAAAAAAGCAACTTCTTCGAAGGACGCATTTTCGGCCAGATTCTGAACCGTATAGCCTCTGTAAATCAAGCGGCCGTTGGCACCGTCAACCTCACAAATCCTGGTATCTGCTATTACAACACCCCTTAAGCCGGTATTCAAAACAGGTTTGCATTCTTCCATGTCTACACCTCTTTGCATGTTTTTTTGGCAAAAACGTATTTCTTGTTATATGTCGATCCACATGTCGGCTTCATTACCACAATTCGTGCAGGTGGCTGTGCCCATGACGCGTTTTTCGGATTCTGTTTCCTGGGATGGATCGGATGCGGACACCGCGCCATCCTCCGTTTCAACCTCAGGTAATGAACAGGTCACAACCATTTCGGCCTCATTGCCGCAGTTTTCACATTTGCAGACCTCTTTTTTGACAATTTCACTCATGAACGACTCCTTGTAATTTTTTAGCTGTTATACTGCTTGTGTCAATACCAATGCGCCTACCCAGAGGATGCGCATTTTTTCAAACCTTCCAAACCATCTGAAAAATGCGGTTTCTCTAAAAAATTGTCAAGAAAGAAATTAATTGTTCCTTCTATCAAAACGTCATTTTTTCCAGCGGTCGGCGTTCGGGGATATATTCATGTGGAATTTTGCCCTCATTCCAGTCTGTTGAAACGTAGAGGTTGCAGTAACAACTGCCAAATTCATCGATGTCCGGCACACTGTAAACGCAGGGACAAATGATATCTTTGTCGGCGTCGCGGTCGTCACAAAGTAGTCTGCATGGGCAACCCATGTACCCGTACCGTTCTTTGTTGACAAGCAGGGCCTCTAAAAGCTCAAAGGTTCGCTCCCTGTCGCGGTTGAAATAATAGCCTTTGACTTCCTGTACTTTTTTCATTCTCTCATATAGCTCTTGTGCATCCATCACATCCCCAATGCCTCCTTGATTTCTTTTTCCTTGAACCCGACGATCACTTTTTCACCTATTATAATGGTGGGAAATGAGCAGCGTGGGTTAAACTTTTTGACATCTTCAATAATTGCTTTTCTTTCATCGCCCTGGAGCTGATCCACATTGATAAATTCATATTTAATGGTGCATTCGCCTAAAAATTTTTTGGTTGCTTTGCAGTGGCTGCAAGTGCTCAAAGAGAAAATCTTAACTTCAGGTTGAGACATAGATTCATCCTTTCATGGATTTAATGTCATTATGAGTCCGGAAACATACCTTCCTTTTTACGGAGGCAATGACAAGCTGTGAATTTCTACCGTTTTTGTACAATTATTTATAATAATAGAAAATTAATTTCAATAATATAATAATAAATTTTTGAAATATTAACTCAAAATCAGCTCAAATAGCGAAACAAATTTCGTATCAGGACTGAAAAACATTGAAATAAATAGCGCGGCCATATTGGGCAGAAATTTTTATAATTATTATGAATTTTTGAAAAAACAGATCATATCGTTGTAGTGTGACATTTTTTTTAATTGCTTTACAACCGGCGAAACGTCTCGTAATTGGGGTTGATACATACATGTATCATAAGACAACCAATGATACGATTCTCGGGCTGATTGACTAGCCCGAGGGATAAAGGTTTTTAGTGATAACTATATTTTATATTTAAATTTAATAAGTTAACGCTCAATACGTTTTAATTCCGATATAATTAGTGTGAAAATAAAACTGGCATGAAACTTGCCATTATTAGCTGTAAAATTGGCGGTATTGATTATCTCTTGACAAAAAGTTATTTTTTAACTAAATAGTAATCGTTACTAATAACATCTAAATTATCCTGTCAAAACTGAATTTTCATAATCATATTCGCTATGGAATTTCAGCCTGTTTAATCCATTCACTATAATTCCATCAAGGGAGGCACTATATGACTGACAAAAAAGTAATTTCGTCGAAAAAAGAAATAGATATCAATTCTGTAACCATCTGTGATGCTACCGCTCAAATGCTCATCAAGGCTCGTAAAGACGGTGTCGAAACCGCTTTTGATCGGGCCGCAAGTATGAAGGCCTGTCCCATCGGAGCGGATTCGGCCTGTTGTAAACACTGCGCTATGGGACCCTGCCGTCTGAACGCCAAGGACCCGTATTCAAAAGTGGGTGTCTGCGGTGCGACCATCGACACGATCATGGCGCGTAATTTTGCACGCATGGTCGCCGCCGGCGGTGCTGCTCACACCGACCATGGTATGGGCATGCTTGATCTTTTCCGTGAAGTGCTGAACGGCAATATTAAAGACTACAGCATTAAAAATCCGCAAAAGCTGATTGAAGTTGCCCAATCCATCGGAATAGAAACGGAAGACCGGGAACTCAATGATATCGCCATGGAACTCTACAAAGAGCTAGAGCGCACCTACACCCAGGTGGAGGGAGAAATTCCCTTTGCCAAACGCGTTCCGGAAAAAACCCTGGAAACCTGGCGCAAACAAGGAATTGTGCCGCGCGGGGCCATGCGTGAGATTATGGAATTGATGCACCGTTCGCACATGGGCGTGGACCAGCATTATGAAAACATTACCAAACAGTGCAGCCGCACCGCGCTGGCCGACGGCTGGGGCGGTTCCATGGTGGCCACCGAGATATCCGACATTCTGTTCGGTACCCCGGCACCGGTGGCTGTCGAAGTGAATATGGGTGTTTTAAAAGAAGACCAGGTCAATATCATCATACATGGCCATGAACCCAACCTGTTCGAGTCCATCGTAGAATCGGTTAGGGAACCGACCCTGATCCAGGCCGCCAAAGACGCCGGTGCCAAAGGGATCAACCTGGTGGGAATGTGCTGCTCCGGTTTGGAGATGTTTGTGCGTCACGGCATACCCCATGCCGGTAACTTTATGTCCACCGAAGCGGTTTTGGTCACCGGTGCGGTCGACGCCATGGGTGTGGATGTACAGTGTATCAAACAGGGCCTGGCGAAAGTTGCGGACTGTTACGGTACAAAACTGATTACCACGAACCCGCGTTGTCATATCGAAGGCGCCATGCACGTTGAGTTTAATGATCACAAACCCAAAGAATGTACCGATGAGATTGTTATCCAGGCCATCGGCCGATTTAAAAACCGCAACATGCCGATTGAGATCCCCCAGATCGTCAATACCGGTGTGCATGGTTTTTCCCACGAATACATCAATTACATGCTCGGCGGAAGTTTCCGGGCTTCCTACACTCCGCTTAACGACAATGTTATCAACGGCCGCATACGTGGGGTTGCCGGTGTGGTGGGATGCACCAACCCCCGGGTAAAACAGGACTGGCTGCATGTGGAACTCGTCAAAGAACTGATTAAAAACGACGTCCTGGTGCTCCAGACGGGCTGTTCGCAAATAGCGCTGGCCAAGGCCGGACTGACGACCCCGGAAGCGGCCCATCTGGCAGGTGCCGGCTTAAAAGAAGTGTGTGAGACCGTCGGCATGCCGCCGGTTTTGGGTATGGGAGCCTGCGTGGATAACAGTCGGATTTTGATTGCCGCATCCGAAATGGTTAAAACCGGTGGCCTGGGCGAGAGCATCGCTGATCTGCCGGCGGCCGGGTGTGCACCGGAATACATGAGTGAGAAAGCCCTGTGTATCGGACAGTATTTTGTCGCATCCGGAGTCTACACGGTATTCGGTGTAACCTTCCCCATTGTCGAAGGCACCAAATTCCACAAGCATATGTTTGAAGAGCTCGAGCAGCTGGGAATGGGTAAATGGGGATTTGCAACCGATCCTTATGAAATGGCCCGTTTGATGATTGCGCACATTGACAAGAAGCGCAAAGCACTCGGCATCGACAAAGCCAGAGAGCGCACCCTGGTAGACATGGCCGATCGCCGGCAAATGGATGCCGCTTAAACCCATCCGGCTATCGGAAATAATATGAACTAAAAAGCGAAATGGGGCTCCAAATTGGAGCCCCAATTTTTTGATAGGTTGAGCGGTTCTGGGTTCAGCGTTCCGGGTTGAAGGAAAGCCGATAGCTTGTATCAAAGAAATCGTACCTTCATCTATCTATAAAATGATAGAGCGCAGCGATCCCCTAAATCCAAAATCCGCAATCTAAATTCCCATATTAGGCCTAATATCTCCACAGGAATAAAAGCGGATGACTTGGCAAATGCGGATTCAGCATTTATTCGCATTTCCATGCCGGAGCCCTATACCCCCAATTCTTTTTTCAGCCATGCTTTGACATCATCTTCCAGAGCGTAGACCCCTTTGAGTTCGCAAACGTCTTTTTCAAACTGTTGCGGCAATTCAAATTGCGCCAGTTCAAGGGCTTCTTCAGAATTTCTGCGGATCAGGTAAATGTAAAACGGTTTGCGCCAGCAGTTTACCACAAAGTAGGTGGAGTAATCGTCCTTGGAACGAATAATGTACTTGCCGCTGCCCCAATCCGTGTTGCCCCACTCCAAATATAGTTTGACTGCTTCCTCGGGCCCTAAATCCCAGTTGATCTCATTGATCAGATCGATATCTTTTTTTAATTCTTCCAGTGACAGCATTTAGACCTCCTTTAATAGATTGCATTATTTAAACAGATAAAAGTATAGACAAATTAATGATTTTAACTACTGCTGTCAAACAGGCGAAGCATTTATTGGATTGCTTCTATCCTCAGGCATACAACTTTCAAACGGTAATTGACGGTAATTTGACTGAGCAGCTGGCGTTTGAGTTTTGCAAAATTCATCATCGCCTCCGCGTTGTTGAGGTGAAAACCTATTGAGACGATGATATGGTATAATAGGTTTTTGGGGATGTTCAGAACATTCTGAAAATAAGGGCAATTTTAATATTGTCAGTCAGGCTAAGGTTTAGTATGGATTTATTTAAACCTCCCTGTCGATTCGAAACAGATGTTGGCATCAACAAGCCAGCGTTCAGAGATCCAAGCGTGGCTACGGTGCAGGGCGGTCGGTCTCCGAATGTAGGCTTTTTGGGCTTTTACCGACATCAGTGGTGATTGAAATGCGTCTTTTTTCATTGCGATCGTCAAAAAAGAAAAAAACCGCTTCCCGAATTGAACCCATCGGATTATGCTTGATTTTTTCACTCTTTCTTTTGCCATCCCTTCATCTTTCGTCGTCTAATGCCATCGAAAATAATCCGCTGTCAGAGCATAATGATGGATTAGCCGATATAGTGGATCCTTTTAAATCAACCTGTTATGACTGGAGAGGTAACACAATTCCATGCGATTTTAGACGACCGTACGCAGAACTCCTGTTCGATAAACCCATCCCCGATCCCCGCTTTATGGACAACAAAGATGGCACGGTGACCGACAACCTAACCGGGCTTATTTGGCTGAAAAATACGACTTGCTTAGGAATGATGGATTGGAAAGATGCTATCCTGGCGGCAAAAAGCCTTAAGGATGGAGACTGCGGCCCGGATCCAGCGCTTACTCTTTCTGATGGCTCGTCAGCCGGCGACTGGCGTTTGCCGTCCATGCATGAACTATGCATATTGATCGATTATAGCAGAAGAAATCCTGCTTTACCAAACGGGCATATGTTTTCAGATTTCCCGCCCGGTTACTATTGGTCGGCGACCACCCTTGATCATCATCCCGGATTAGTATGGATCGTGTACATGGAATCCGGTACGACCTGCTATGAAGGATTCAAAAATCATGCCGGCCATAGTTGGCCGGTCCGCGGACCAAAGGAATAATCCGCTATTTTTTAAAAGTTCCGCTTTGATGTGTTTTTCCGTTGAAGGCAGTTTATTCGATAATTTCTTCAACCGGTGTATACTGTCTGTTCTGCGCTATTGCTGTTGGTTTGAAGGTCAAATGACCTAATGCGAATCCCAATCCCCTCCGCAGAGCGACATCTTCCTTTATAGCCTGGATCCAGCCCTTATCCGCTATTTTTATTACATATGGCAGACTCGTGCTGGATAACGCATATGACGCAGTTTTAGCAACTGCCGAAGGCAAATTGTCCACACAATAATGCCGGATGCCGTTGACAATATACGTCGGTTCGTCGTGAGAAGTGGGCACACAGGTTTCAATGGCTCCGGCGGGATCGCAGGATATATCCACGATCAACGCCTCCTTTTTCATAAGTTTGAGCATCTCTCGGGTCACAATATGTTGATCCGACCGGGGAGGCCATTTGACGGCATTGATTAAAAGATCGATTTTCGGCAGCATTTGTCGGACATTATACC
>JBAVYC010000588.1:0-5874 GCA_049698595.1 Desulfobacterales bacterium
GGGGCCGAAATCATCGGCATCAACAATCGCGACCTGGACAGTTTTAAGGTGGATATCGGCACCACCTTCGCGTTGGCACCGCTGGTGCCGCAGAATCACGTCCTCGTCAGTGAAAGCGGCATAGGCAATGGGGGCGATATCCGGTCTTTAAAGGCAACGGGCATTCATGCCGTTCTCGTCGGCTCGGCCCTGATGAAAAGTAAGGAGCCGACCGCCAAGACCGCCGAGATCGTCAAGGCCGGAGAAAGGTAATGGTAACCGTTCAGAGGTTCAAGGTTCAAAGGTTCAGAGTTGATACCCATCTGGCCAGTTGATTCGTGAGCTTCTACCTGCCGCGCCATTGGAGCATTGCAACTGGAGTATAAATGCAAAAGAATAATTGGATTTGAGGATATTGAAACAAGGCAACTTAACTGGCAAAACCGATTTTGGTTTGATCATGCCAAACGCTCCTTTGTTTGGTCTAAGCGATTGTGAAAAAACTATCTGCCATAAAGGTTTCATCAAATAATGTTCGCTTTTGAGCAGGATCGGTGAAAAAAGAAACCTTGAACGGTGAACCCTGAACTCCTGAACGCTAACATATAATGAATAATGTAGCGGTAAAGATCTGCGGTATAACAGATTACGGAGATGCATCGATGGCCGTCGAACTCGGCGCCGACGCCCTCGGTTTCATCTTTGCGCACAGCCCGAGACAAGTTACACCGCAGAAGGCGCGCGATATCATCAGCGCCATTCCACCATTTGCAAAGACCGTGGGAATCTTTGTCAATCAGGATCCAATCGAGATAAACAAGATTGTGCGCTACTGCGGTCTAGATCTGGTTCAACTCCACGGCGATGAGTCGCCGGATTTCTGCAATGAACTGATGCCGTATACGATCAAGGCGCTCAGGATAAAGAATGAGACGAGTCTCCGAACGGCCCGGGCATATCGTGGCAAGGTCAGGGCGCTGCTCCTGGACACCTATTCGAAAGATAAGGCCGGCGGTACCGGTGAGGCCTTTGACTGGCAGCTTGCCATAAAGATTAAAAAACTGGGGATCCCCATCATCCTGGCCGGTGGGCTTGGACCTTCCAATATCGATGGCGCCATCAGCACCGTGCGACCCTATGCGGTGGATGTGAACAGCGGGGTGGAGAAGCGCCCCGGCAAAAAGAGCCATGCGCTGATAAAAGACCTGATGGAAAAGGTGAAGAGAATTGGATGATGCTTGAATCGTATACTCGAAATAGACTTGAGGAAAAAGATATTCTGTTGATGACCCATATCGTTATGGGATACCCGTCTTTTGATGCTAGTTTGAGGATCATTCAGATCATGGTGGACGCCGGTGTCGATCTGATGGAGTTACAGATCCCTTTTGCCGAACCAACTTCAGATGGACCGGTTATCGTTCGAGCAAATCAGGAGGCCCTCAAAGGCGGCGTGACCCTCAAGGACTGTTTCAAATTTATCGAACAGGTTACCCGTACCTTCGATATCCCTTTTCTCATAATGAGCTATTATACGATTCCTTTCAGATTCGGTCTGAAGCGGTTTGTCAATACTATGTCGAATTGCGGCCTCCGCGGTGCCATCATTCCCGACCTCCCTCGGGAAGAGGGTCGGGTGTACCTGGATGCCATGGTTGATCGAGACCTCGCCCCTATCCTCATCTTTTCACCCGCGACCTCCCTTGAACGCATGGGTTACATCGCCTCCGCCGCCAGAGGCTTTATCTACTGCGTTGCAAGAAAAGGGGTCACCGGCGAAAACACGGACTTTGCGGGAAAATTGACAACGTTCCTAACCCGATGCCGGCAGGGCACAACCCTGCCCCTGGCCCTTGGTTTCGGCGTCAAAGAAAAGGCCCACATTGATTTTCTGAAAGGCAAAGCGGATATCGCCGTCATAGGCTCCCAAACCATCCGGGTCATGGAACAAAAAGGAATTGCTGCTGTGGGAGACTTTATCCGCAGCCTAGGGGTCACTTAAAATGAACGGTGATTAATTGGTGCATCAAATCGGCAAAGAATTACCATCGAAACAGCAGCGCGCCGGCGGTCAGTCCGGACCCGAAGGCATCCGTCAGAACAGTCTGTCCTTCCTGAATGCGGCCGTCCCGGATCGCTTCATCCAGGGCTGTCGGTATGGTTGCAGCCGAGGTATTGCCGTAACGATCCAGGTTAATTACCACTTTCTCCATCGGAATACCTATGCGGTTTGCGACCGCCTCTATAATGCGAAGATTGGCCTGGTGGGGCACAAACCAGTCGAGCCTGATTGCCGGCATGCGTATTTTTTCCAGCGTGCGCAGTGCACATTCCGTAAGCGTCCGCACCGCCACCTTAAAAAGTTCCCGGCCGCTCATGTGCATCTTGTGCAGATTCTGTTCATACCGCTCGGGGGTAACCTCCAGGTTGGAACCACCGGCCGGTATGTAAAGCAGATTGCTCAGGTTTCCGTCGGAAGATAAATAACTGGAAAGAATTCGTCGACGGGATCGAGCGGCGGCGCGCTCAACAACCGCCGCACCGGCGCCGTCGCCGAATAAAATACAGATGGTTCGATCCTGCCAGTTGACCAATTGACTGAGTACTTCTCCTCCCACAACCAGCACGGTTTTCGAATGCCCGGAAAGAATAAACTGCTCGGCGGTAACAACCCCATAAATAAATCCTGAGCAGGCCGCATTGATGTCCATGGCCCATGCCCTGCGGGCACCGATTTTTTGCTGAAGCCAGCAAGCGGTCGAGGGCATCAGCGTATCCGGCGAACAGGTTGCATAAATTATCTGATCAATATCTTCCGGTTTTCGCCCGGCCCTTTCCAGGGCGATTTGGGCGGCCCGGGCACCGAGCGAAGAGTTGGTTTCAGCCTCGTTTTGAACATTGGAAATTCTTCTCTCAATGATACCGGTTCTTTCTATAATCCATTGGTTGTTGGTTTCCAGACCGTACCGGGTCAATTCCCGAGCGATATCGTCATTCGTCACCCTTCTTTCGGGAAAAGCCGATCCTGTGCCGGTGATTCGTGCTGCAGATTTCATCAGTTGTTATGCTCCTGTTCAGTGGAGTTTGCCGAAGCCGAATTTGATATTAACGCATAAGGTAAGAACAATTACGCTAAGAAGCAACAGCGAAAAACGTAAGATATTCAGGAAGGTCGGGGATCAAGCTTTGATCATCAATCAATGCGGTTTCTTTACTTTTGCCATTCTGGGCGTGGCCCAGGGCCCAGGACGATAGGGAAAAATCCACTTTGAATTAATTGGCGGTATTTTTTCATATTAACAGGAGTTTAAATAGTTCATCAACAATCGAGATAGTCATTTCGGTTTAAAACCCCGCCGATCTCTTTACCCATTAGAAAATTTTTCACATTTTCCAGAGCTATTCGAGTTGCGTACGGCATGGAACGTGGTACATGGTCTGCGACGTGAGGGGATCCGATAATGTTTGGCAGGTCAAAGAATGGATAATCCAGGCTAAATGCATCTTTGCCGGTCGGTTCCGACCACCAGGTGTCGATACCGGCACGAAAATCCGGATTTGACGCCAAATGCGTGTAAAGCGCCTGCTGGTTGATGACATCCCCACGGCCCACATTAATCAAAATGGCATCAGGCTTCATCCATGTCAGTTCCTTTTTGCCCAGTAAATTCCGGGTTTCGCGGGTCAGCGGCGGCGTCACTACAACCACGTCGGCAGCCTGCAAAACCTTTTTCATGTCCGTGACGGTTCCCATAAAATCGACGGGGGCTTCTGTTTTGCCGCTGCGATTGATGCCGTATACTTTCATACCCATTGCCCGCATGATCTCTGCGATCTTGCGGCCGTTTCCGCCAAGACCGATAATTCCACAAATACCGTCCCTGAGTTGTCGATTAAAACCGGATCGATCAAATCGACCCTCGCAAAGCAATTTGTATTTGGCAAAAAGATTTTTAGCCAGGGCCAGGGTCAGGGCCAGCACATGTTCGGCGATAGGTTCGGCAAAGGCTCCCGCATTACTGGCCAATGCGATGTCTTCAGAGATACGGGCAAAGGGGATGTTATCCGCGCCGGCATAGATGAGTTGAACAAAGCGCATATTTTCCAAATGGGAGATTTCGGTGGGATCTATTTCCTTTTGAGAAAAACTCAGGGCGATGACAACTTCAGCCGCATTAAGCAATTCGATGCGCTCATTTCCCGTTTTGTCTGCCAGGAAATGGACATTGGCGATGTCTTCCAGAACTTCGCGGCAGATATTCTTTTCTTCTTCACTGGGTGCGTAGGTCACTAAGATATTTTTTTTCATTTGTCATATCCGGCAGAGCCTTTTAACGATATCCGTATAAACCCGGGTTCCTCTCACCATGTTTTCTTCCGAAATCCGTTCATCAATGCCGTGAATACGGTTGAGGTCTTCCAGACCGATCACCATGGGCCCCACGCCGTAGCATGCAATGCCTCTGTCCCTGAAAAATCGTGAATCCGAGGCGCCGACTAAAAGTGAGGCCACTATCAGGGCATTCGGAAAGTGTTCAAGATGAACATCCTTTATAATGGCGAAATCTTCCGTATCCATTGGTGACTCGGTGGCCCCGTGTCTTTGCCATGACGCAACCGTGATGTTTTCATCTGCCAACAGCTCTTTTATTTCAGCAAGAAATTCGTCCGGGTCCGTTCCGGGCAGCAACCGAATATCCAGTTCGGCCTCTGCTCTGCTGGGGATCACATTAACTTTATCCCCGGCATGCATGCGGTTTAAACTGATCGTATTTCTCACCAGGGCCGACATCTGGGGGATATCCATAACCCCGTTTTGGGACAAAACCTCGATCAGTGTTTCCGGTCGGCCGTCCTCAGTATAAGGCTTTAAAAACGCCCATTCTTTTCCGAGTTGTCGAAAGTATTCGGCGATCAGGGGAGTGATGATAACGGGGTTATCCTTTGCCAGAAGGCGGTTTAAACCGCCCACAAGTTTCTCCAGCGCGTTGTCGCCATGGGGCATGCTGCCATGTCCGGGAGGGCCGCTGCAGGTCAGTTTGGCCCGGCAGACACCTTTCTCGGCAGTGGAAATCATAAAAAGCGGTCGTTCCGCGACCAGGTCATCCAGTCCAAAGCCACCCTCGTTGATGACAAGGTCGGCCTGAAAGTCATCGGCGTAATTGTTTAACAGGTAGGCAACACCATTTTGAGCGCCGGCCTCTTCATCTGCAACAGCCAGGAAAATGATGTCACGACAGGGCGTCAGCCCTTTCCTTTTGACTTCCAGGAAAGCGAGCAGTTCCAGGATGCCCTGCCCTTTCATATCCAGGGCACCGCGGCCATGAATAAAACCGTCTTGAATCTCCCCGCTAAAGGGATGAAGGCTCCACTCATCGGTCCTGGCAGGGACGACATCGATGTGATTGAGCAGAATAATGGCCCCCTTTTCACCGCTTCCCGGAATCACGGCCTTTATCGACCCCCTTCCGGCGCAGGCTTCGTAGGTCTTATAAACGATGCCCTCGTTATCGAAAATGCGGGCAAAAAACTCAACCCCCCGCATTTCATTTCCCGGTGGATTGGTGGTGTCAATTTGCAGATATTGTGACAGCAATTCAACGGCTTCGTGTGCCATGAGTACTCCTTAACTTGATATGAATTAATTACAAAATATCGTCGGGAAAAAGCATGTAGCAATAATTGATCAATGCCTAAAATTATTGATTTCTAACCTCGACAATCAGAGTGAATTTCTGAGGTCATTATGCGCTCAACAGATCGGCCTTTATCAAAATCTTCCTGATCTCTGATTTCTCCTTCTCCGAACTGGGCAAAAGTGGTGGTCGGGGGTCTCCACCGAAATATCCCAGCATATCCATGGCCGCCTTAAGACCGGGGACACCATAGGTGGCG
>JBAVYC010000589.1:0-1824 GCA_049698595.1 Desulfobacterales bacterium
GCCAAGGACAGGGCCAGATCCTTTTCTGGAAAAAAAACCTCGGACGCCCCTATTTTATAGAGAATGCGTCCATGAGCCTCGCTTAATGCTTTGGCAAGCACCCGCTTGACACCGATATCCTTCAAATTCAACGTTACTAGAATCGAATTGCTCAAAACCGAACCAATGCAAACCACAGCCGCATCCATTTGTTCGAGCCCCATTGCTTCAAGAGTCTCTCGCTCAGTGGCATCTGCTACGATAGCCTGATTCACCTTGTCTTTTATTTCCTGCACCAAATTTGGCTTTTTATCAATGGCCAGAACTTCATGACCTTTTTTGTAAAGCTGCGTTGCGAGATAATAGCCGAAATTACCAAGTCCAATGACTGCAAATTGTTTCATGTCAGACCTCATCCAACGATAATATTTTCATCTGCATAATAAAAGCGGGTTGTCGTGCGGCGGCTGATCGCCAACACAACCACTAAAGGCCCTATGCGCCCTACAAACATCGTGAGCGTTATGATTAATTTACCCAGGGTCGAAAGCCCGGTGGTGACGCCCGTGGAAAGTCCCACAGTCCCGAAGGCGCTGACCACCTCAAAAAGCAATTCCAAAAACTTGCCGCGGCTCAGGTAATGAGGAATCTCGCCCAGTTCGCTCATCAAAAGGGCCAGGGTTCCCGCGACGATTACAACCGTGCTGACCATCACCAGGCTGAGCGCCTTGCCGACACTTGCTTCCGAAATTGTCCGATGAAATACCTGAGGTCGCGGTTGGCCTCGCAAGCGCGATAGTCCCAGAAGCACCAGAGTGGCCAGGGAGCTTGTCTTAATGCCCCCACCGCAAGACCCCGGGCTGGCACCAATGAACATCAATAAAATAAAGATGAAAAGGGTTTCGTTGGCCATTTTATCGATGAATAATGTGTTGAATCCAGCAGTTCGGGCACTCACCGCCTGAAAGAAGGATGCTAAAAATCTGTGAGGAACCGGTAAGGGTGCAAGCGTGTTTTCCCATTCCATCAAAAGGAAACAAAGGGTGCTGAAAACCAGCAAAATGGCGGTTGTCGATAGCACCAGCTTCGTGTGAAGGCTGAGGCGTGACCATTTGCCGCGATTCAGCGGCCACTGGCGTTTGAGTTCGGAGAGCACCGGAAATCCGATTCCGCCACTTATAATCAAAAAACATATCACCAGATTCAAGGTCCAGTCATTCCCATAACCGACAAAGCTGTCCGCAAAAACAGAAAAGCCGGCATTACAAAAAGCGCTGATGGCATGAAAGACTGCAAGGTACAATGCCTCGCCCATGCTTTTTTCAGGAAAAAATCGGAAAAACAACAATACCGTTCCCAGCGCCTCGAACACAAAGGTAAACAAAGCCACGTCCTTTAGAATGGACCCGACCGTTCGGTCTGCCCCACGGGTAAATGTATCCTGAATGACCACCTGGCCTATCAAACTCGGGCGTCGACCGGCGATCAGGAGAAATAAAGTTGAAATGGTCATGATGCCCAGTCCGCCTGCTTGAATCAAGACAAGGATTACAGATTGCCCCAAATGGCTCAGCGATCGCCCCGTATCTAAAACAATGAGGCCGGTCACGCAGCTGGCAGATGTCGCCGTGAACAAGGCATCCACCAAATTTAGGCTTTTGGAAGTAGACGCTGCCGGAAGCATCAACAAAAAGGTACCCATCGAAATCAGAATTAAAAAGCCGCAGATAGATATACGGGTGGGTGACTGCAGGAGCAGCCTGCAAAACCGCATATTATTTGTTTCGTATCTTTTTGTATTAAGAAACATATCTCTTTTTGTTAATTTTTGGTTTTCATACGAAT
>JBAVYC010000590.1:0-2434 GCA_049698595.1 Desulfobacterales bacterium
CAACGAAACCCAACAAAGCCTGGAGCAGGCTCAACCCAACCTACAAAATGCAAAGTGGCCCAGGATAGAACCAACTCCAACTTTTAAAATGCAGTTTCACACGAGCGGCGCCTCTGGCCTGAAAAAACGGCCAGTCTGATCTGAAAAGAAACTATGAAAAAGAGAATATCGAACATTGAACATTGAACATTGAACATTGAACGTCCAACATCGAATAATGTATTCTGTCAATTTAAAAAAGACTGAGCAAGACTACTTCGCCAGATTGGCTACGAAGGCCGAGAGCGAATCAACCCTTCGAGACTTGTCCGCCTTTGGTGGATTCTGCGGTTCGCTTGTTATAAAATTCGATAAAGCGCAGCGCCATCAATATTCGACGTTCTATGTTGGACGTTGGATGTTCGATGTTAAATCTTTTCACTATGCCGGCCAGGTGGAGTTTCATCCGAGCGGCACCGCTGACCTGAAAAGTTTACCCGCCTTAGGAGGGCGGCCGGTCAAATCGAAATAGAAACTTCAGCACGGCAAATTTTGTTAAAAATCCATGAAATATTTTCTGCAAGTATCGAGTTTCAGATTTTAGAAACGAATTTCAATGCACCTGAGATTTGTCATTTACGGTAGTCTAACCACCTTGACCGGCGGATACATTTACGATCGGATCCTGGTTGAGCATCTACAAAACCGGGGGCACCGGGTTGATATTATTTCACTGCCCCTGCGCAATTACCGACGTCATTTGCTGGACAACTGGTCCCCTGCACTCCGGGCCGATCTCGCTGCCGGGCCATATGATCTCCTCTTGCAGGATGAACTCAATCATCCGTCTTTATTTCATATCAATCGCAGCCTGCGAAAAAAACCGCGCCTCCCCATTGTTGCCGTCGTCCACCAGGTATTGTGTCGTCAGCCGCGCAACGTTTTGCTCAACCGGATATATCAGGCAATTGAAAAACGGTATCTGGAATCGGTTGACGCCCTGATCTTCAACAGCGATACGACCCGCAGAACCGTGGCGGCCCTGGTCGACGACCGGCGCCCATCCATTGTGGCCAGTCCGGCAGGCAATCGGCTGGGACAACTACCATCGATTGATCTGATCGGTTCCCGCGCCCGGGAAAACGGACCGCTCAGATTGATTTATGTCGGCAATCTGCTGCCCCAGAAAGGATTGTTGCCCCTGATCAAAGGGTTGTCCCATCTGGCTCACGAAATATGGCATCTCACAGTGGTCGGCAGCTTAAAGATGGATGCCCGCTATACCCGGGCAATAAAACGGCTGATAGCCCGTAGAAAGCTCAGCCGACAGATCGCACTAGCCGGCCCCAAAGATGGCAATCAATTGGCAAACCTACTCCTTCAAAGCCATGTATTCGTCATGCCGTATTCCCACGAGGCGTTTGGGATGGCATATTTGGAAGCCATGGCATTTGGCATGCCCGTGGTGGGATCTTCAAACGGTGCGCTAAAGGAATTCGTCAAACCGGGACAAAACGGTTTTTTAATCGAACGTGATGATTTTGAATCGGTCAACGCATGTATCCATAGCTTATATCAAGACCGCCAACGCCTGCTCAAAATGAGTTACGCCGCATTCCGGACATATAAAAAACGACCCAAGTGGCGGGATACCATGGAATCGATTGACAGGTTTTTAGGGGATCTGGCAGGACCAGTAAGATAACTTGTTTTTAGTAACCACGATATTTTCAATCAAATGAATTTGAAAACTGAGCAAATCAAAAACCTTATGCATCCCTAAATACTCGAAAAAACGGGTGGAGCCATAGATCACGTTCCAACGCATCCGATCGATATCAAAATGGGCCTCCAAGACAAAAGATCCTTCCTCGAAGGGCGCAACGGTGGCATCAAATTAGAGGTTGATATTATGGATGGTGTTCATATCGATTCTCTTTTGAATGATCTTTAATTGACAAAGAATGCCGTACTAATTAGGGACTTGCCTCGCACCATATTTTGCGGTCATCAGAATTGGTATGACATTCATTCCACCCTGCATCATTCAAGTTTTGCATATATCAATGGGTCTGCATAACATTCGGAGACTTCAAACTATCGGTAAGAGGTTGATTTGTCAATCAAACATATGGCGGGACAAGGTAGGGGAGTGGTTTGAAAAAAATGCCGATCAAAAGCCGGAATATGCGAATTATATTCTTTTGGTCCCGGATTTTTTTTATCTGCTGGTCAAGCTGACGCTGGACAATCGCATTCCGGCGATTGATAAAGCCAAATTTGCCGGCGTCATTGCCTATTTTTTCAGCCCGATTGACTTTCTGCCTGAGGCTTTGCTCTGACCGTTGGGATATTTCGACGACCTGATCATCGGTTAATATCACTCGCTCAAATCAAATTTATTCAGGATGTTTTGCGTCGGCCGTCCATGTTCATCCCAGCCCATGCTCTGATA
>JBAVYC010000591.1:0-2438 GCA_049698595.1 Desulfobacterales bacterium
GATTCTGTCAGAAAATTGGGGGTTGGTTCTATCTTCGGCCAACCTACACTTTGTCAGTTCGATTGTGCAATGCGAAACCCAACAATGCCCGATTTTAGATCCGAGCACGAAAATTGTAAATTTTCACCGTTAAGTTTTCTTCTTCGATCAGACTGGACGCCCTCCCGAGACGGGTAAACTTTTCAGGCCAGCGGCGGTGCTTGTATGAAATTTATAGGAATCCAACCACCGTCGTATAGGACCCTCAGCCCGGCTTCCTGCTGGTAATACCGGCAGCTTGGAGAAAGGGGGGACTAGGTTTTCAATGATAGAATCAAAATCCAGCCCAAAAGGACCGGCCACCATCCATTTTTTCTTATAATACCCCGTCATTACCTCCTTGACATCGTTTCAACCAGTCTTATTTTTCAGTTCAATCAATAGCACCCAAAACCAATAGGAGAAGATGCCGCCGTATGTCGGACAAGAAAACAATCAAAATAAAAACTGATTCTAATAGAGCCCAAAGCGAAAAAATCGAGCCTGAATCGACCTCGCCGGATGAACACATCATCAATGGCGAAGATGACCGCCTAAAGGAGCTGGAAGCCAAACTCGAGGCCAAAGAGAAGGAAGCCGAGGAAACATATGACCGGCTGCTAAGGGCATCGGCTGAGTTCGATAATTTCAAAAAGCGCTCTTCGCGGGAAATGGAGGAATTCAGGAAGTTTGCCAACCAAGCCCTCATAAAAGAAATGCTTGCGGTGGTTGACAATCTGGAGTTGGCCATGAATTCCACCAACGGTCACAAGGCCATCGACAAAGACCTTTTGCAGGGGCTGGAAATGACGCACAAGGAAATATTGAAAGTCTTTGAAAAGTTTAATGTCAAACCCATCGATGCCAAGGGTCAGCCGTTTGACCCGACATTTCATGAAGCGGTCATGCAGGAAGAAACCAGTGATTCTCCCAAAAACACGGTCATCAATGAGCTGCAAAGAGGCTACCTGATCCATGACAGGTTGTTGCGGCCTTCTATGGTGGTGGTTGCCAAGCCCAAAGAAAACAACGAGGGTCAAAATCCAAATTTAGAGGGAAAATAATTGCGTTAAAGCCAGCGGATAGGGTTACTTAAATTTTAAATTCTTACATTAAGTCAAAAAATTTATACATCCAAGCAGTCTTTTCCGGCTCGTCCGGGTTAGGTTAAGGAGGGAAAAAAACATGGCAAAGGTAATTGGAATCGATCTCGGTACCACGAATTCATGCGTAGCGGTTATGGAGGGCGGCGAAGCAAAGGTGATCACGAATCCCGAAGGTGGTCGTACAACGCCTTCGATTGTAGCCATTAATGATAGTGGTGAGAGATTGGTAGGCCAGATTGCAAAACGGCAGGCAATCACAAACCCCGAAAATACAGTATTCGGTGTCAAGCGGCTGATTGGTCGAAAATATGCATCCAAACAGGTGCAGGATGATATTAAAATTCTGCCCTACAAAATTGAACAGGCCAGCAACGGTGATGTCCGAATCAATTTAAGAGGAAAACAGCTCAGTCCGGCGGAAATATCGTCTTTTATCCTGGCCAACATCAAAAACACGGCCGAGCAGTACCTCGGCGAACCGGTGACCGATGCCGTCATAACCGTGCCCGCTTATTTTGACGACAGCCAGCGCCAGGCCACCAAAGATGCCGGTAAAATTGCGGGACTGAATGTCTTGCGGATTATCAACGAGCCCACCGCGGCCTCCCTGGCTTACGGTTTGGACAAAAAAAAGGAAGAAAAAATCGCTGTTTTCGATCTCGGCGGCGGCACCTTTGACATCTCCATCCTTGAAATCGGCGAAGGCGTGTTTGAAGTCAAGGCCACCAATGGCGATACCCATCTGGGCGGCGAGGATTTCGACCTGAAACTGATCGATTATCTGGCCGATGAATTCAATAAAGACCAGGGTATCGATTTAAGAAGCGACAAGATGGCGCTGCAGCGTTTAAAAGAAGCCGCTGAAAAAGCCAAGATGGAGCTTTCCACTTCAATGGAAACCGATGTCAACCTCCCTTTCATTACCGCCGATGCCAGCGGCCCCAAACACCTGAACATCAAGATCACCCGGGCCAAACTGGAGTCCTTGGTAAGCTCACTGCTGGACAAGCTGGAAAATCCCTGTCGAACGGCCCTTAAAGATGCCGGTTTGTCGCCGGCGGAAATCGATGAGGTTGTTCTGGTCGGCGGCATGATCCGTATGCCGGCGGTTCAGGAGCGGGTCAGAAAGATATTCGGCAAAGAGCCCCACAAGGGCGTAAATCCCGATGAAGTTGTTGCCCTTGGTGCCGGTATCCAGGGCGGAGTTCTAATGGGCGACGTCAAAGATGTTCTCTTGCTGGATGTTACGCCGCTGTCTCTGGGAATTGAAACCCTTGGTGGTGTAATGACCCGCTTGATCGAAAAAAATACCAC
>JBAVYC010000592.1:0-2170 GCA_049698595.1 Desulfobacterales bacterium
GAAACAGCACGGTTCGAAGGATCACCGCCGAAAACGTAATGAAAAAATAAATTCCACCAGCCCAGCCGGTCAGTGGAATTACGATAAAAAATGTCGTCGGCAGATGAAGAAAAAAGGCCGGCAGTTGGTTGATAAAATTTGACAAAAACAACTGCTTGCGCGTGATTTTGCCATCTTCAAAAAAGCCCAGCAGCATCGCGTTGGCGGTTACGCCGGAAAAAAAGGCCGCCGTGAATGCTGCGCCGCAATGATCACCGAGGCGCCCGAATCGAAAAAGCGGCCGGGCCAAAGCAGCCAGTGTTTTCGTCCATCCGGAAGCTTCGATGATCTGTCCGATTAATAGCCCAATGGTAATAAACAGCATCAGACGTGTCAGCGGCTGTAAAAGCTTGGCAAGGATTTGCCGCATGTTTAGATCCGGGATCAGGATAACGCCGCCGAGAAGGATCAGGCCGGATATTATCAGCGATATAATTAATGGCTTGAATACAGGTCTACCCTTTTGAGAGGCCATTTTTCTTGTTCTGTTTTGCGATGATCAATGTCCAGTAGTCGGGGGCCCAATGGATCAGTTCCTCCATATCGCGCACGATTTCCTCATTTGGCTGGCCACAGCTCCTGACACCCACGCAGCTTGGATAGTCTCCGATTTCATCGATGGCCGCCTTGATATCCGTTACATTGCGGTAGGCTTTTAAAAAGACGATATTTTCCGGTTTTTCGGCCAGGCTTCGCAACCGATCTCCACCCATGGCGCCGGATACCACCATGAGCGACTCCTCACCCTCAACCAGGGGTGTATTCAATCGGGCCGCTGAAGCCTGGTAGGAGGTGATCCCCGGAACCGTCAGAATGGGAATATGGGGAGCCGCGTCTTGAATATGTTGTAAAATATACCCGTAGGTCGAATATGTCAGGGAGTCACCCAATGTTAAGAACGCCACGTTTTTCCCTTTTTCAAGCTCGGCGATGATCGTTTGGGAATGATCCCGCCAGGCCTCACGGGTCTTGTATTTATCCCTCGTCATCGGGAAACGGAGCATCCTTACCGCGGCATTATCCGGAATATGAGGTCTGGCGATGTTTACCGCCAGGCTGTGGTTATTTTTGGTGGAGGCGGCTGCAAATACGATATCCACTTGGTTAAGAATTTTTGCAGCTTTCAGTGTGATCAAATCGGGATCACCCGGCCCCACTCCGATGCCATACAGGGTTCCGGTATTTTTTTCCATGATGCCCTCAAAGCTTGTCTTGATGGTTTTGATCATTATGCTTCTTTGGCAAGTATCGCCAGTGCATTGACCACACTGGCAGCAACATTTGAGCCCCCTTTGCGGCCCACATTGGAAATATAGGGATAGTCCATTTCCATCAGCGCTGCCTTTGATTCGGCGGCGTTGACAAAGCCCACCGGCAATCCGATGACCAGGGCCGGCCCGGCTTTTTTTGCGCCCACCAGTTCGATCAGGCGTAACAGTGCCGTAGGCGCATTGCCGACCACATAAATGCCGCCTTTCATTTCGACAACGGCCGCATCCACTGCCGCTTTTGCCCGGGTACCACCCTCTGTTTGCGCCCTTTTGTGGATCAGAGGATCATCGATATAACATTTCACCCGACCACCATAAGTTTCGACTTCTTTTTTTCGGATCCCGACCCGGACCATATTTGTATCCGTAATAATCATGTTGCCGTTTCGAATGGCTTCAATTCCAGCGGATACGGCATGGGGGTGAAAGCGGACCATTTCTTTAAATTCAAAATCAGCCGTGGTATGAATCATACGACGGATAATGGACCACTGCTGTTCGGTAAAATCATGCGTTCCGGCCTCTTGATCGATAATCTGAAAGCTTGATCGTTCAATTTCATCAGGTTTCATAAATTTAATTCCTTTGGTTCCGGTATATCAGGCAATTTTCTACAAAGCACCCGGCGGCATCGGGTTGGCTGCCGAAATGCAGATGATTGTAGCTTCCGAGGGTACGATTGATGACATAGCCTTCCGGCGCCTTATCCATTCCCGACCTGTCTGAAATTGCAAAGGCGGTCGGTACATTCCGCGACAGGTTAACCAGTTCGGAATGATGAAACTCATGTCCCCGAATGGTCAAGCCCGCATTTCCAATAATGGTCTTGCGGTTCAGGGTAATTTCGCGATATCCAAGGG
>JBAVYC010000593.1:0-2214 GCA_049698595.1 Desulfobacterales bacterium
GGATATAGGTCAGCTGCCAGGATCCCAGAATAAACCACATTTGAGAATAGGTCATGCGCAGATCGTTCAGGATGGGTGTGACAAGTGGTGTAATGGAGCGCGCGACCAGGCCGAAAGCGATGTAGAGCAGCCATAAAAGAAACAGCATTATCCATCGATAACGGCTTTGAAAAGCGTCTTGTTTCATACTGGATGCTCGATGCCGGACTCTCGATACTGGATGCTCGATGCTGGATGCTCGATGCTGGATGACCGATACTCGATACTGGTTACTGGATGCTAAATGCTGGTTACTGGATGCTCGATGCTGAATACTCAATGTCATTAAAAATCAGCGGCCCCCAGCAGAGGTGGCCCCGGCCCCTTCCAGGGGCCATCCTCATACCCATAGCTCTGCTGGTGGTCGCTGATTTTACATCAATTCCTCGTGGGAGCGGCTTTCCAGCCGCGAATCAAATGTCGCTCTATAGCCGTAATTGCTTATTCGCGGATAGAAAGCCGTTCCCACATGAATAAGACCAAGCCTTAAATTATTTGAAAGTAAACAGTCAATTCCGGCCTGGCCGATTGACTTATTCCTGAAAAAGCTCCGGCTGGCGTTCTTGCAGGGTTGACATGAACTGGCGCCCGTATTGCCGGCCGTAGTTAAAAAAATGGTCAATTCTGTCCTCGGTCGAATCCAAGGGAATTTCACAGCCCGACGCCAGGATATAGCCGCTCCCGGCAGCAGCGGTTTCAATACAATCGCGGATGGCCTTTTCCATTTCCAAGCGGGTTCCCTTGCTGAAAAAGGTTGTCGGAATATTACCCATGACGGTGACCTTACCGCTACCGGTTTCAATAAGGCGCTTCAGGGAGGAGGGCGCATCGAGACTCAGGAATTTGATTCCGGTATCGACAACGTCCTGTATGATCAGATCGATTTCACCGCAGATGTGCAGTGCTGGAAAAGCCTTTTTTGATTTAAAATAGCTGCAAAGCTCCTTGTGATAAGGTTTGATGAAATCGCGATAGATCTGGGGTGAAATAAGGCTGCAGGAGGCCGCGGCTTCACCCAGGGAAGGCGAGAAGCCCGCTTCGATTAACGCGTCGCCCATTGTTCGGACGACTTCGGTTGAAAATCTCATCAGATCATGGACAAACACCGGATCCGAGAATGTATCCAGCAACAGCGCTTCGGTCCCCCTGAGGTGCATGGCGATATTCCAGGGTCCGGAATGTCCCAGCCCTAAAGCAGCTGTCTTTCTCACCTGGGCGGATACCCGCTCGCACACCTCGATAAAGTAAGGTATTCTGCCGTCTCTGTGGGGGTCCGGCATCTTGAGTCGCGCCAGGCGAGATTTATCATCGAGCATCACCGTTTTGGGGTGCGAGATATCATCTTCGGGGAATTCGAGCTCGCAACCGAGAGCCTCCACTTCCAGATAGATATCATTGTAGATGATCACACTGTCCGGCGCGAAACGATCGTAAAATGCCAGGTGGGCTTCGGAGCTCTTTTTGGCATCCTGCAATATTTCTTTGATGGCGTAATTCGTTAAACGTGAACAATAGGGGCCGATCAGAACCGTTACGGGAACGCGATCGGTATAGCGCCGCATGAGGGCCGATATCATATGCTTTTTTCCGCTGTAATCTGCCATTTTTCTGCCCCTTTCAATTGTTATCCAATTCTTGCATGGCTACCGCTGACCTCGACTGTTTGATCATTGTGTCCGACGGAATTAATTTGATTATTGACTTTTATTCAATACTTAAATAGTGCTCGTAGCCATAAGTCAAGCTCCAATTTAAATTTTTGGGACACGGATTAGCACGGATATACACAGATTAATAGTTTTTTTTACGGGCAAAATCGCCTGCCAAAATAAGCAATAAGGGTTAATTATAGGTGTCAGGTTTTGGGTGTCAGGAAGGCGAGTTATTAAATCCTGACACCTGAACACTGACACCCCTGGCCCAGACCTAACTTAGTATGAATAGGGAAGATAAGACATTATTGGGTCTCCAACAGTGAACAGTAAAAATTCGTCATATCGCACCAGGGCGGGCTGACACCTTCAGCCTCTAGCAACTTGTTGTCAGATAAAGCCGGTATGGGTACCTAATGCTTCATAAATTCCCCCCCGGTTTAAACCAAATTTAAAATATCAGTGTTTATCTGTGCTAATCTGTGTCCAAATTTTTCAAATTAAATAAGGCGGAATCATTATG
>JBAVYC010000594.1:0-2474 GCA_049698595.1 Desulfobacterales bacterium
GTTCCCTGCTTCTCTTCCTCATCGCGGGTATTGTGCTGAAGGATAAGACTGATATTGTTGCCGTCTTTATCCGTAAAACTCCATTTCCAGGCAATCACGATGTGAAACGGATCTCCCCGCCATTCATCCGGTTTGCCCAAATTCATCCTGTACCGTTCCAAGAGTTCATTAAGGGCAACGGTAGCAGTGGCTCCGGCCAGCACACCAAATTCTGTAATGATCCGCGCGCCTGCACCTTGATAAAAAGCGAGTCCGCACACGACGGCAAACGTGAACAGGAACGTGAGGCTGGCGGCCTCAGCGAGGGTGGTGAGCGTTCCCACAGCGGCAAGAACCGCTGCCACCGCGCCTAGTATGATCACCGCCCGATCTGGTATGCCTGCCGCATTCTTATGATCCATTGCGGCCGGTAACTCACCATCCTCGGCCACCTTGTTTGCGAGACGTGCTGTGGCAAAGAGCGTGGCGTTGATGGCCGACCCGGTGGAAAACGCCGCGGCAATCGTGACGATTACGAGACCAACGGTTCCGAGCGCTCGGCGCCCCGCAATGGCCAGCGCGATGAGCCCCGCGGCTGCGAAGCTGAGCCATGCCCATGCACCAGCGATTCCGACAACCACACCGAGTGTCGAGAAGATACCACCGCCGACCATACCGCCAACGGCCATCGACCATGTCGCGTTGAAACCGAGCTTTGATTTGGGCTGATTCACATTCAAGGCCATTCATCAATTTTTTTTACAGGCTGTCGAAGAGTGCTCCGAAAATGCTTTTTTTTAGCTGATGGCAGGCTTAGTTAAAATACTCCCGGACTTTCGCTGCAATCTGGCGGTCTGTCATCTGATCAACTGTTTCCACAGCTTGGATGAGGTGAGCGAGATGGTCATCTTCTAAACGTTTTTTCAACTCACCTTTTGCCTCTCCAGGACCAAAAAGAAAAATGGATTCGGCGTCACGAAGAACCGAAATGACCTCATCGTAGTAGATGTTGAGTTTGTCGGCGAATTTTATATCCTGTCTGCCATCCGCTTGAACCTTCTGAGATTCATAGGGGGTAGTCGAACGTACCCCGTCAAACCGTCCGGGCTGTTTTTCTGCCTCTGATTCGATAACGCTTGATTCCTCCCTCTTGCCCGAAACTGCCACAATCACCGCCTTGCGATGATCTATCCACAACCCTATTTTTGTTTTCATATATTTCCCCTTTCTTCTTGTGATGAATATTCCCGACAATTCAAGTTTAAATCCTTTTCAAACCCTTTGAATACACCATGTATTCTCACGGTTAAAATTGTCGCGTTCCTCCATAACCGTATCCCATCATATGGCCCCAGTTGCCCATAGGGCTGTTAGGACCTTGTGCACAAGCAAAAAATGTTAGTTGTGGAAGTATTATTAATATAGAGAATATTCTTTTTAGCACCATCGCCTTTATCTCCTTAAATTATGGTCGGTTCCCTCCGAAATGAATGACCAGCTCGTTGTCTCCGGAGTCGGGATCTCTTTTGATTTCAAAACCCAACTTTTTCCCCAGCGCGAGCATGTTCCGGTTCTCACGTAACACGATGCCGTGTACCGTTTCAAAGCCTCGCTTTTCGGCAATTGACAGGCATTTTTCCAGCAGGTTCGAACCAATGCCCTTGCCTTGCCAGGCATCACCCACCAGAACGGCAAATTCACCCGTCTTTCCATCCGGATCGCCGATGATTCTTGCAACCCCCAGCATGCTATCGGTTTGCGAATCTTCATCGATGGCCACCAGCGCAATCTCCCGATCGTAATCGATCTGGGTGAAGCGGGCCAGCATCTCGGGCTTTAATTCCTTTAACATCCCGAAGAAACGATAATAAATCGTCGTGGGCGAGAGCACCTTGAACAAGGCCGTAAAAAGGGGAGCATCCTCGGGCTTGACGGGCCGGATAAAAATGCGGCGCCCATCAACGCTGACCATATGGGACTCATCCTCCTCCGGATACGGGCCGATCACCAAATGCAGGGAGGAAGGAACCTCAAGCGGTGAAACGAGTATCCGGGCATCGACCGCGACGGGATTGCCGTCTTTGATCAGAACCGGATTCATGTCCAATTCGGCTATTTCGGGGAAATCGATCAAGAGTTGCGAGAGCCGAACAATCATTTCTTCGAGTCGTTCCATGTCGGCGGCGGGACGGTTTCGGTATCCCCGCAACAGAGAGTGAGCTTTTGTTTCCTGCATGAGCCGCCGGGCCAGCAATCGGTTCATGGGGGGAAGTCCCAGTGCCCTGTCTTTTATGACTTCTGTGTAAATTCCGCCCATTCCGAAAAGAATCACCGGACCGAAATTGGGATCCCGCTTGGCACCCAGCAGAATTTCAAAATCCGGGTTTGAAAAATACGGCTGAATCGTTACCCCCGCAATCCGGGCTTCGGGTTTGTACCGGCATGCCGAGGATATGATTTGGCGGTAGGCTTCGCAAACATCCGCATCGCAACGC
>JBAVYC010000595.1:0-1624 GCA_049698595.1 Desulfobacterales bacterium
ATCATCATTCAAGATTTGACATCGGATTTTTTAAGCAAATGAAATTAAATTGCAGAGCGCAGCGACATCAATATTCGATATTCAACGTTGGACGTTCGATGTTTATTTTTTATTTGCAATCCTTCCACAGTTTCCCGGCGTAAAAATAACTTAGCGTTTATGGGGTTAAGCCATTGGGTTTCCCGGTGGCTGATTCTCTCAAAAGATTCGAGCCGTCCGGTTATTGCAGCGATCCGGACGGCTCATTAATACAAAAAAGGTTGAGCGGTTCAGGGTTCAACGTTCCGGGTTGAAAACCTCCAATCATTTTATATTAATAGGATTTTATCAACAGCCTGTTCATAAAGCCGTTTCACCCAATGGGTGAAAGTGGCCAATCCAAACTGTTGAGTGTAAAGTTATAAAAATCAGTATATTTTAACCTTTAAACCTTGAACCCTGAACATAGAACCGATCACTTTAGTTATAAACCCGTTTCACTCACTGGGGTATGACGGCTATGCCAGATTTTGATTCATACTGGTGGCCGTATCATCGGTTGTAGCCTTTGAACCTCTGAACTTTGAACCCTGAACCCCTCAGTTTCATTTGCTTCCCGCCTCAGCCTTTTTAGCCTCGCGGATTTCCGCCGCCTCCAGGATATCGGCGATTTGCTTCTTTGTGTCTTCCGGTACTTTTGATATGGGTCCCTCAAAATTGGCGATGATGTCACGGGTTTTTGCGATAACGCGGTCTTTCATCGTCGTTCGGCCCTGGGCAGTCCAGTCCTCATAACTCTGCCGGTCCATCAGGGTCGGCTGCCACAGGGAGGCCGCAAACTTTTTCGTGTGACCGGTATCGGCATAGTTGCCCCCCGGTCCGGCGCTGCATATTTCTTCAACCGCCAGGGTCTCTGCATTGATTTCGATTCCTTTGGCCACGACGTGGCTCATCCCGATCTGTTCGTCCGCCATAACCAGCTGGAGAACGGATCCGGTCATGCCGGATTCGAAGTATCCGACATCGTGAATGAAATTCGCGCCACTGAGCATGGCTGAATGGACGGAGGTGGCGGCTTCGATGGCACCCTGGGGATCCAGGATTTTGGTGTCGGTACAGCCGGCGGTGGAAAACATGGGCAGACCCACATAGCGGGCCATTTCAGTGAGGCCCGCGCTCAGGAGGCTCAGTTCCGGCGCGCCATAGGCGTAGACCGAGTACTGCATATCCATGATGGACTGGACGCCGCCCATGATCACACAGGTACCGGGGTTGATCAGCTGTGCGACCACGACGCCGAGCATGGATTCGGAGAGTGCACAGACCAGCTGCCCGGCGTGGGTGGCCGGCACCGTGCCGCCGCCAATGCAGCAGGGGGTGTAGACCTGGGGGACGCCATGCTTGGCGTTATACATGACTTTGTCCATGGCATGAAAATCACTGAGCAGCGGCGAGATCGGCTCACCGTAAAATACATAATTCGGGCATTGCTTAAAGGCTTCTTCGCCGCCGGCCATAGCCATGGCAATGCGGTGAATGTCGCTGCAGGTGTCGCGGGTATAGGACCAGGATAAAATCGGTTTGGTCGTGTTCTGGATCATTTCCGCGAACTCGTAGACATCCGCCAGGGAGACCGTCACATCAC
>JBAVYC010000596.1:0-5031 GCA_049698595.1 Desulfobacterales bacterium
CGGCGAGACGTCCGAGCCTTCCTGGAATTTCGAGTCGTAGGCGATGCCGAAGTTGAGCAGCCAGGGGTCGTTTATCCGGTACTGCGCACCCAGAGCACCGTGCCAGGTGTCCTTGAAGTCCAGGTCGGTGGTTATGCTTTGAGGATTGATCGTATTGTCGATGCCGAGCTGCACCTGACCGAATTTCGACCACTGCTGCCAGCCCACGCTGCCGAGCAGCGCCCAGAGATCGTTGACCTGGGTGAAGATGCTGCCCATCACCTGCTGCGGGACCTTGATCCCGACCTTGATATCCGCGTTCAGCCCCCCTCTCCTGTCCAGCAAGGTCTTGATACCCGGTGCAAGGTTCGACCACTTGGCCCGCCCCTTGAAGTCGAAGTCCACCTGCGAATTCCAGGTAAGCCCGATTCGGGTGCCGGCCGTAACCTCGTAGAGCAGCCCTAGGTTGCCACCCCAGCCCCAGTCACTATCATCGAGCTTGAGCTGGCCGTCATCGTAGGCAGGATCGACGTTGTTGATCGCCACCTTGTTTTTGTAAGTGCCGTACATGGCATTCAGACTCGCCCCCAGCGAAAGCTTGGGGGTGACCTTATAGGCGAGCGAAGGCAGGAAGGAAACTCCGAGCAGAGTCGTCTCCTGGACATAATAGCGGCCGACCCAGTCGTTGTCATATTTCAGGGGGGCACCGAAGTTGCCGGCGAGCGCAAACCCGAGCTTGAGCTTAGACGACACGCTGTAGCTGAGGAACCCGCCGCCGCCGGGCAGCCACCCGTCCGACCCGAGCACACGGCCGCCGTCATCATCGCCGAGCCCGGGCGATGTGCCCGAGTCGCTTGAGAACTCGGTGTTGCTCCAGAGCACCTGCCCCGACGCGAGGAACTGCGTGCCCTCCAGCCTCGTCATGCCGGCGGGATTGGTGAACACTGTCGAGGCATCCTGGGCACGTGCACTGTAGCCCGCCGAGGCGAGGCCGACGTCGGCCGTTCCGACCTCGTAGGCGATCAAGCCGCCGGCCGCGGCCTGGCCATTGAGCATACCCGACCATAGCAAAGCGGCGATCAAAAGAAGTTCGAAGCCAAAAGTTGCTCTTTGCTGTTTGAACATAGGAACCTCCTTTTAGCCTTAAAACATGCCTGGTAGATAGTGAGGTACGATTCCCTCCGGGCCGGAAGCTTGGATCATAATTCTTTACTTCTCCTTCTGCCCCGACTCCACGCTGCCGTCCATCCGTGAGCCGTCTGCTTTCTGTGCTGTTGACTCCCCCAGTATGCGCACCTCGCGCTGGGGGAAGGGGAACGCCATTCCCGCCGCATGCACAGCATCGAACACGGCAGTGGCAAGCTCGCTGCGAACCACCCGCCAATTGTCAAACTGATTCGTCCAGGCTCGCAGCTCGAAGTTAATCGAACTGTCCCCGTAACTTGTGAAGAGTCCGCGGGGTGGCGGATTTTCTAAAACATCCGAATGTGCCTGCGCCGTTTTCTCCAGCAATTCGATCACCGTCTGCGGCGCCGCACTGTAGCTCACACCCACCGGCAGATCGATGCGGCGCAGCTTATCGCTGAATGTCCAGTTGGTCACGTTGGCGGTTATGAATTGTGCATTGGGCACGATGATATCGGCTCCCTGATAAGTTCGCACGGTGCTCGAACGGATGCCGATGCGGCGCACTTCCCCCAGAAGGCTGCCTACTTCAACGATATCCCCCACGTGAACCGGTCGTTCAAAAAGCAGAATCAAGCCGCAGACGAAATTGTTCACCACATTCTGCAACCCGAAGCCGATGCCCACACCGAAGGCCCCTGCCAGGACGGTAACCCGGGTCAAATCCATCCCCAGCACCCCCAGCCCCACCAGGAACCCGATGGCTACAATAATATAGTGGACCAGGCGCGAGTAGGCGTATGACAGACCGTGCGGCACACCCCTGCGAGGATACACTTCTTCCCGGAGTGCAAAACGGATAAAAGCCGACAGCAGAATGGTTGCCAGCACCGTCAGCCCGAAAGCGAGGATGTCTTCGACTGAAATGCTGATAGAACCGCGTTCCAGCCTCCAGCCTAAGATTGCGCTGCCGATCGACAGTACGGGGTCGAACAACCCAATATACTCGAGGGAGCGGTTGACCCAGAAGAAGATCGCGGTCCACATCAGTAAGCGGTGGATCCACCTTAGAATGCGATCCCCATGGTTGCGCACCATCTGCAGCCGCTGCAAAAGCTGCGATCGAAGCGCCATGACTGCCGTGCCGCCGGTCACCCGGACAAAGGCGTACAGTGATAGGCCAAATACGGCCCCGGAGAGGATGGAAGGCGTGATCAGGCGCGCCAGTCGCGTAAACCCCAGGGCTGCTGCTAAACAACCGGCTGTTAAAATTAAGATGAGTACTTTTGCCAATAGAGGCCGGTAGCGCAGCAGCAAGCCGTCCTGTGCTTGTTCCGGGTTAGGCTGCAGGCGGCCGGCATGCAGCAGCCATCCCAGCACAACGATCGATACCAGGCCTTCAAAGATGAGAAGCGCTTGCTCGACCGGCGGCGTGCCGCCGAAGGTTTGCCGGACGACGTCAACCGCATACAAAAAGACCGCCGTGAAGATCGCAGGTGCTAAACGAGGATTGATTACCGGCCGCACCAGCCTGATTATCGGAACCAGCGCCAGGACGGCAAATATTTCTTTCACACGAACGGGAGCCGGTGATTTGACAGCCGTGGCAACGAGCAGGACGATTATCAGCGCAGCGGAATACGGATGGTCAAACACCTTCACGACAGGAGACACCCCCACCCCGCTGTCCTTCCATTGACGCTTTTTCCGACGCGCCGAGCAGGTCGCCGCCATCAGCACGAGGAACAACACCGCGTGCAGCGGCACTCCGAGTGAGGGGTTAATCAGGTATTCATGGATACTTGTCCGAAAGCCGCGGGCAATCACTTGAATATGGTGCAACAATGTACTTCGAGCATCGTCCCAGAGGCCGGGGTTCCAGATAGGTAAGTTTTCCCGTGCTGCAATGCCCTGAACGGCCGAATTGCGGGCCTCGAGGATCTGCGCCAATACCTCATCACAGCGCGTCTGTTTGGCGGCCACATCGCCCTGCAGTTCGAGCAATGCCTTCTCCCGGGTCTTCAGGGGTAACTGCGCGGCTTCGATGGAAGCCAGCACAGCTGTGATCTGCTGCAGGACGATCCGTGGCGTCTGCTCTGCTTGGGCGATATCGCGGGTTTGGGTCCAGATCGCTTTTAATTGCGACAGGTTGTCCAGATCTGCCTCCAGCTCGCCGGCTCCTTGGGTCAGCTGGGTCAGCCAGGTACTCACCTGAATTAACCTTCGTTGCCAGAGCGATCGCTGCATCTCAAGGTTCACCAAAGACGGCTGTCCGCCGAGGGAGGCGGTGGTTTCTATTGCCTCCCGGTCAATCTGGCGGCTGATTTCAGGAAACCTCTGCTTGATTTTTTCGATCTCCGGGCTAAAGGCGAGTTTTTCGGAGAAGGTGGTCAAAAGGTTTGTGACCTCGGAAGCTCTGACCGCAACTTCTTCCGGTGCAATGGCGGTTGCGGCCGGCGAGGTAGACGTTTGCTTAGATTCAACAGGCGTCTGTGCGAAAGACTTGCCGGGACAAGCTGCCAGGAACAACACAACCGCCAAGCCGAAGGCTTGCATGTTTATTGTAATATGCTGTGATCTATCGCAAATCCTCATTGTTTTGCTCCAGGCTGCCAACAGCACATTCCGTACTATCCGTTCGCCATAGCTCAGCCGGTCTACCCTCCCGCTCCTCTTCTTCACTAATTCTCTCCCGGCAGTCGCTATCTCTTCTTCGTGAAATTGACCAGGCATTTTGCCAGCCTCTCGCCCCAGAACTCACCGGTAGCTTTTTTTTTTCGTTCTGTATTTTTCATTCCGGCTTTGCCGTCACATACACCAGTTTGTTGCCCTGAAACACTGCGCGATAGAAGTTGCCGCCGCAGTAGTAGTACTCCACGCCACTGACCGGTGTTGACGTGCAACCCGCAGGCAGGGCAGAAACCACGGTGCCCAGCGGCAAAGGTTTTCCGGTAGGTGCAGGGGACGGAGGGGGTTGCGGTGCGGGTGCGGCCTGCTGCTGGGCGGGAGCGGGCTGCTGGTGAGACACCGCTGCAGCTTCCGAGGCAGCGACAGTGGACCCGATGATGACGCCCCTACGCAAGGCCCTGCGACGGACGCCAAAAATCGCTTCTGCTTCGGGCACCAGTTGCTCCGTCAGAAACGGCACATCGGCGATGAACAGCATAACAAGGGATATGGCTAATACTGTAATCTTGAGTATCGTTTTCATATGCTTCCTCCTATTGGTGTCAGCGGTTGGATCCGCTGCTGGTTTCGAGTGGCATGAAATCGATCGGCTTGACCCCCTGGGCCGGTTCAAAGCTGAACCGGGCATCGCCAACGGCCGGAGCTGTGTTCCAGTCGCTCATGACCGTCGTTATGCTCAGCAGATTGGGGGTTGCCGTGTCGGTGACCACATACTTGTAAGGCAACGGCTGCCCGGCATCTGCAACCCATACCTGAAAATCAACCCCCGGACGGCTGAAGAGCAGATGATCGCACTTAACGCCGTCAATGACCGCCTTGCCGACCACTGCCGCAAAGGTCACATCCTGCATCAGCAGCGGGAAAGCGTTGCGGTAGACCAGGTCGGCAGCCGGGACCAGGAGCCCGAGTGTTTCGCGTGCAAAGTCGAGCAGCTCCTCGATCGTCCCGGGTGCAGGCTCCGCCGCATAAACTTTGTCGGCCGGATTATAGAGCGTTAGCGTTTTGCCGTCGTAGTAGAAAACCTGGTCGATCAGATCGCCCCGGCGCTCGGCGCGCAGCTTGTTCGGCCGGCTGACAATCACGCCCGCCGAGACGTCTAAATCGACCCTTTGCCCCGATTCAAGCACGTCCTCGAGGGTGTTCTGGGTATGTACGCTGAACTGCTCAATACCGCCGAGGTAGTCGGTCATTTTTTGCAGGATCTGCGTGGCGGCCGGATCCACCGTCGGTGTCTGTGCC
>JBAVYC010000597.1:0-1817 GCA_049698595.1 Desulfobacterales bacterium
AAACCGGCCTGATGCAAGTCCGCCTCAGCGGTCCCGATACGGGGGTGCTAAAGGAGCAGGCAGACCAGTTGATGGCCGCGCTGCGGAAAATCCCCGGCATCGAGGATATTAAGCAGGATTGGAACAACCGGGTGTTTACGGCCAGGGCGGATGTCGATCAGTCCCGCGCCCGCCGCGTCGGGGTGACATCCAAGGATGTGGCCGATTCTCTGGACTTTTTTGTCGATGGTTCGACCACCACCGATTACCACCAGGGCAATGTTCAGATTCCCATCGTCGGCCGCGGCGTCCTGGCTGAAAGGGATTCTCCCGACAGCCTGCGCACACTCGGTATCCGGTCGGCATCCGGAGGGAGCGTGCCCCTCAACCAGGTTGCCGATGTGTACACCGTCGGTGAGCTCGAACGTATCATGCGCTATAATCAGGAACGCACCATCACCGTCAGTGCCAAAAACCAGGTTCTGAAAGCTTCCGAGATATTTGCGGCCGTCAAGCCGACCCTGGCCGGAATGAATTTTCCGAAAAACCACTACTGGGAGGTGGGAGGCGAACTGGAAGACGCGGCCAGGGCCATGAGGAACCTGGTAAAATGGATGCTGCCATGTTTCGGCGGCATCCTTTTTTTGCTGGTGTGGCAGTTTAACTCCATCAGGCGGGCCGCCATCATTCTCCTGACCATGCCGCTGGTCGTTGTCGGATCAGTGGTCGGTCTGCTGGTGATGAAGGCCGATTTTGGTTTCATGGTCATCCTCGGGCTTTTGGCCCTGGCCGGATCCATAGTGAACAACGGTATCGTGATGATCGATAAAATCGAGGAGAACCGGCGCGACGGGCAGACGCCCTACGATGCGGTTGTCAATTCGGCCGTCAGCCGGTTCAGACCGATCCTGCTTTCGGTTTCTACCACCATGCTGGGGTTCTCGCCGCTGATCATCAATCACGATCCGCTCTTTTACGGCATGGCATGCATCATGTTTTTCGGCCTGGGCATCGGCAGTTTATTTACGCTAAACTATGTTCCGGCACTTTACAGCATCATGTTTCGGGTTAAAGTCCCTGCCGCATGACATACCGGGCTGAACCCAAAAGGGCACTGAGTGTTGAATGGATTCTATTTAAAAAGAAAGTCAGACAGGATTTACAGGATTAGTGGGATTTTTTTCGCCTACGGCGAGATACCTAAAGGCCGAAGGCCCTTATATCTAAATAATCCTGTCAATCCTGTCCAACAAAAATATAAAATCGAATCCATTCCATACTCAATTCCTTTAAGGAAAAAATATTACGGCCAATATGTCACCGTAATTGCGAATTAGAGTACTAAGGCAGCAAAATTTTCGCGCCTCCTTCGCGGGGTTTTCGGTTTTGCGATACTATGCATACAGTTCCGGCCGTCTGTTGGGAAGAAAGTAACGCATACGGTGACCGCGGACGGCAGTCAAAACATCCGCCTTCAAATCTGCTACGATCATTGCTTCTTTGCCGCTGATATTGTCTTTCAATACATCTCCGGATGGACCGATAACCACCGCCACACCGGGGAATTGCAGTCCTTTAAGGTTGTCACCGTTTTGATTACAGGCAACAATAAAGACGCTGTTGTCAAATGCCCTGGCTGTCAGGTGACGTAGCCATGAGGTTAATTTTTCCGTCGGCGTTCCCCGGGGTGAGGCATGGGGCATGAAAATGATATCGGCACCATCAACCGCCATACGGGTGGAAAGCTCGGGGAAATGGGCATCATAGCAAAGTTGAATGCCCAACTTAACCCCATCAACCTCAAATAAAGGGACTGAATTTCCGGGAGAAAAAACACT
>JBAVYC010000598.1:0-3251 GCA_049698595.1 Desulfobacterales bacterium
ACCCGGGTCATGCCGGCGTATTCCGCACCGGCTGCCAGAGCCGAAAGATCGATGCCACTGCCGGCCAGTGCAAAAATACATATAAATGCCAGTATATTGCCGAGAATCATTCCCGTAACCAGCAGAAGAAGGGATTCCGTCAGGACTTCTCTGAGAATCCACCAGGGTTTCATTCCCAGGGCCTTGAGCAAACCGAATTCCCGCATGCGTTCGTAGACAGCCATAAGCGTTGTGTTGACAATGCCAAACCCCATAGCCACAAACACGACCAGATACCAGATCCACATGAAGCCATCGAGTATTTTTAAATACGCCGTCTGAAATGGCAGCAGTTGGCGCCAGGTGTTTACTTCAAATTCTGCAGAGGGCAGGGCGGTCTTTAAGCGATGATAGACTTCGGGATTATCCAATTTTTCCGGTAAAAGGATCGATATCTCGGAGATGGCCTCTCCCAGTCCAAGCATTTTTTGGCTTGCCCGGCGCATCACAAAAACAAACTGTTTCTCGGTGGTTTCCATTTCGGCCTTGAAAATCCCGACGATGCGAAAGGCACGCGATGCAATCTCGCCATGGGTGTCCTGGGACATCAATATCAGCTTACGCCCTGGTCTGGTGTCAAATTTATTCATCAGGGCTTCCCCGATAACGATGCCGTTGCTGTCATCGGGGTTGAGATAGCGCCCTTGCGAAACCGCCGTGCCGATAAATGATATTTTGGCCTCGGATGACGGATCAATACCTACCAGGGTGATGCCACTGGCGTGTCTGGCATTGCTGGCAACGGCATTCACCCGTACCCGAGCCGTCCATGAAGCACCTTGCGGTAGGGCTTCTTTTAGCGCATTTTCCACCACCGCCGGATCGGAGATCCTGTTTTCGATAGCCGGATCAGAGCGATAGCCTTTGTGATGGATCTGAATATGACCGGTGAGAGTGGAAATCCCGTTTTTTATCATTCCCACCGCAATTCCCCGCATCAGGGCCCCCAGCAAAACCATGCTCCATACCCCGATAACTACCGCGGTCAGGATGATGGCGGTACGCCGTGTGTTGCGCCAGATGTTGCGCCATGCCAGTTGAAGATACATAGAAAAAAATGCCGTAAACGTTCCTGGGTTCAGGGTTCAAAGGTTCAGGGTTGCCTTTATTTTATTCACCTTCAGCAATATTGTGATGGATGAACCTGGCTTTATCCTGAATTTGGCCCTTAGAGCCTAAGTCACAAGCGCGCTTGGCCTTCTTTGTCAGACCACATGCTTTGCGAGTTAACCCTCAGGCCAAGTGCCATTATGAGTATTCCCATTTTTCTTTTCGGTTTCATCCTGTCAATCTTGTTCATCCTGTCTAATTTTTTAAATTCCGTAATCCATTCCTTCCGCCTTTAATCTATTCCGAAATCCAAATTCCAAAATCCACAATCGCTAAGCCGCTCGCATCGCTACCACCGGACGCATTCGGCGAACCTTCAGCGCCGGATAAAGTGCGGTGAAAAAGGTGATGATCAGCACGGCCAGCGGTCCGCTGACAGCCGAAAGCAGCGACAGTTTAGGGTACATGCGGCCGGTAATGCCGAACTGACTAAGCAGTTCCGATGCGCCTGAAAAATCGATACCGTGGGATTGGAAGTAAACCGTGATCAGGCAGCCGACAGCAATTCCGGCAACAATGCCCACCAAGGTCATGGACATGGATTCGATCAACAACACCTTGGTCAGGCGGCCCGGAGTGGTGCCGATGGCCATCATCACTCCGAATTCCCGCGTCCGTTCGAATATCGCCATCAGAAAAGTGTTTAAAATACTGAAGGCCACCACCAGCAGCAAAAGAAGGTAAAAAATAATCCCGCTGATCAGATCCATCTCGATACTCTGACGCAATCCGGGCATCAACTCATTCCAGTCCAGAACAGCCAGGGGTTTTTTTAAATTTAATGCCGCCACGTCTGCTTTGATGGAACGCTTTATTTTATCGATGTCCCCCAGCGAATCGGCGATTACCACCACCTCGTGGACGGCGCCCTGCATGCTGTAAATTTCCTGAAATGTTTTCAGGGGTATATGGATGGACGCGCGATCAAATTCAGCGATGCCTGAGCTGAAGATACCTTTTACTTTTGCTACGGTGGCCGCAATTGAACCATCGCGCCCCTGGCCCACCACTGTCAATTCATCGCCAAGGCTCACCCGCAGGTTGCGGGCCAGAAGCCTGCCCACCAGGACCTGATCCGTATCCTCTTCAGATAGGAATTCACCCTGCCGGATGAGGGATTTCAACCTAGAAACGCCCGCTTCGCGCTCCGGGTCGATGCCGGTAACGACAACGCCATAAGTTCGCTGCTTGGAGGAGACTAAAGAAAACGCCTGACCCCTGAAAGCGTAAGCCGCGACTTTCGGGATTTTAGCGAGCAGCGTTGCGATCCGTGCGGGATCGGGTACGACCAGACGAATGCTTTTTTTATCCTGATACCCATCCGCCTGGATCTGCAAGTGCCCGGTCTGTATTTTGACGGAGGTGTTAATCATGGTCTCATAGCTGCCGAACTGAAAGGAAAGCATAAACACCAGCAGCAGACTGGCAAATGCGATGGCACAGATGGTCAGTATCGTTCGCCGGGGATTACGCCAGATGTTACGCCAGGCCATTTTGACATCGATGGACAATGATTTTTACCTCCGGGCTTTCCTGAGACTGGTCAGGGTAAAGAGGCTGTCGGGCAGGGCGCTTTTAAAGGTCAGGGAGGTGTAGTTCAATTCGGTATAATTATTTTTTTCACCGACTTTGCGCATCCGCCAGATCTTGGGATAGAGTTTGCCGCCCAGCATCTGGATCTCGAGGGTGGTCATGGCCTTCACCGGTTCAAGATCTTCATCATAGAATTCCTGGCTCAACCAGATGAGATCCTCTCGAATTTTAAGTTTCTGCATTCCCCAGACCACCGGGGCTTCCGGTTTGGGCATGGATTCGATCAGATATACCGTCAGACCGGCATGGGTTTCGGTGCCGGTAATGGAATGGGTATAATCCGAGAGCAGACTGTCGCTTTTGGCAAGATCGTTATTGGAAAAGTCCGATCCCATCCAGGACTGGGACATCATCGACGGGGGAACTTTGATGACCCGGTTGATCTTGGGATTGTACATCCACATCTCGCGTCCTTTTTTAAGGGTGCCGTTGCCGTGATCCTTGGGGGGCGCCTCGATATAAAAAAGGCTGTCTTTGCGACCCCGGGTCCAGGCCTTGATGGTCATTTT
>JBAVYC010000599.1:0-1520 GCA_049698595.1 Desulfobacterales bacterium
CTCTGAAGGCCTCAGGCTTTTGCAACGTTGGGGTTAAATTAGCTATCTTTTAAAGACTCAAGGGCCGCGACTTTACTCCAATGTTGCAACGTTGGGGTTTATTCTAAACATGATGTCAAGAATGAAGACGCGGCCCCTTTCATTTAAAGCATCTCGCGCAGTATGCGCTTCAATATCTTGCCGGCGGGACTAACCGGAATCGCATCCAGAAATCTTACTTCTCTTATCTTCTTATAAGCGGCTATCTGGGGATTGGTATGTTCCATGACTTCTTCAGCGGTCGCTTCGGCGCCCTGCCTGAGCTGAACGAACGCTACCGGTGCTTCTCCAACATCCAGATCCGGTTTTCCCACCACGGCACATTGCTCGACGGCCGGGTGGGTAAAGATGACCTCTTCAAGTTCACGCGGGTAGACGTTATAGCCTTTGTAGATGATCATGTCTTTTTTTCGATCGGTGATATAAAAATAGCCGTCCTCGTCCATTTTACCGATATCTCCGGTGCTAAGCCAGTCATCTTTGAGCACTTCTGCCGTCTCTTCCGGTTTGTTCCAGTATCCTTGCATGACCTGGGGCCCTTTGATGCATATCTCACCCTCTTTTCCGGGAGGAAGGTCTTTTCCGGTTTCCAAATCGACCACCTTGCATTCGGTGTCAAAGACCGGTATCCCCACCGAGCCTTGTCGAATATCGGATCTGGCGGGTGGATTGGCAGTCGCACCCATCGAACATTCGGTTAGCCCATATGCTTCGCACACGACGCCGGAGAAGGCATCCAGCATTTTATCAAGTACCGGAAGCGCCAAAGGGGCAGCTCCCGAAGATGCAAGCTTGATCCCGGAAAGATCATAAGAATCAAAATCAGGTGAGTTTATGAGCGGAATATAAAGTTGGGGAGCCCCACCCACCACGGTAGCGTTGTATTTTTGAATAGCGTCAAGATATTCTTTAGGTTCATATCTGGCGAATACAACCATTGTATTTCCACTAAAAACCAAATTATTGAGGTAACCAATGGTTCCCATGGCGTGAAACCAGGGAACCACCACCAAGGCCGTTTCGCGATCCATTGCAATCGGCCTGTCACGAATGGGGTCCACTCCCGGAGAAAAGACCATGGTCGGCAGGCCGTTTTGGATTTCGATTTGAGACCCCAAGAACCACGCGGCATACTGTGCCGTATTGACCACAACATTATAGTGGGTGAGCATAACGCCTTTGGAAAGACCTGTTGTGCCACCGGTATAGGCAAGATGTGCAAGATCCATGAATACATCGATGTCAATGCCAGGCACTTCCGGTGAATGCTCTTTTAGCAGAAAGGCCATGTCAATGGTGTCCGGCAGCGGGATCTTTTCTATCGGTTTTAGGGGTTGGATAATTGAATTATAACAATCGGCGATGCTGGTGGTAATTACTGTTTCTACTTTGGTATCCGGAACAATCGCACAAACACCCGGATAGACCAAATCGAGCGAGATTAATATTTTAGCCTCCGAGTCATTAAGCTGATATGTCAC
>JBAVYC010000600.1:0-2180 GCA_049698595.1 Desulfobacterales bacterium
GTCAAAGTAACGCTTGGGCCCAAGGGCAATAATGTCGTTCTGGACAAATCTTTCGGCTCGCCTACTGTAACGAAAGACGGCGTTACGGTGGCCAAGGAAATCGAGCTGGAAGATAAATTCCAAAACATGGGCGCCCAAATGGTCAAGGAAGTGGCCAGCAAGACCAGTGATGTCGCCGGTGATGGGACCACCACTGCAACGGTACTGGCTCAGTCCATTTACAATGAAGGTCAGAAACTGGTGGCAGCCGGGGCAAATCCCATGGCACTAAAACGCGGTATTGATAAAGGAGTGACTGCTGTCGTCGAGCAACTTCAGAAATTATCCAAACCAACCCGAGACAAGAAAGAAATCGAGCAGGTCGGCGCCATATCGGCGAACAATGACGAGAAGGTGGGGAAATTGATTTCCGAGGCCATGGAAAAGGTCGGCAAGGAGGGCGTCATTACGGTTGAAGAGGCCAAAAGCATGGAGACGACTTTAGAGATTGTGGAAGGTATGCAATTTGATCGCGGATACCTGTCTCCTTACTTTGTCACCGACGCTGAAAAAATGGAGACTGCCTTGGAGGAGCCATATATCCTCATAAACGAAAAGAAAATTACGGTTATGAAAGACCTCGTTCCGTTGCTGGAGTCAATTTCCAAGGCCGGCAAGCCGTTGTTGATCATCGCCGAGGATGTGGAAGGAGAAGCTTTGGCGACTTTGATTGTTAACAAGTTGCGGGGTACGCTGCAAGTGGCTGCCGTGAAGGCTCCCGGATTTGGTGACCGCCGCAAGGCCATGCTTGAGGATATTGCTGTTTTGACTGGCGGTCAATTAATTTCCGAAGATATGGGCGTTAAGCTTGAAAACGTTACCATCAACGATCTCGGGAAATGCAAAATGGCAAAAATTGACAAAGACAACACCACGATTGTAGACGGGGCCGGTAGCAAATCCGCCATTGAAGGCCGTGTTAAACAGATCCGTGCCCAGATAGATGAAACGACATCTGACTATGACCGCGAAAAGCTCCAAGAGCGGCTGGCCAAAATAATCGGTGGCGTGGCGGTAATCAACATCGGTGCGGCGACCGAAACTGAAATGAAGGAAAAAAAGGCCCGGCTGGAGGATGCTCTCAACGCAACCCGGGCGGCGGTTGAAGAAGGCATCGTACCTGGGGGTGGTGTTGCTCTGGTCCGCTGTATTAAAGCCCTTGAGAATTTGAAGGTAACCGGTGATGAGAAAAACGGTGTTGCCATTCTGAAACGCGCGTTGCAGGAACCTTTGCGTCAGATAGTCGAAAACGCAGGATATGAAGGCTCAGTGGTTCTCAATAAAGTGCAGGAAGGAAAAGGCGATTACGGATTCAATGCGCAAACAGATAAGTATGAAAACCTGCTGGCCGCCGGCGTTATCGACCCGACCAAGGTGGTGCGGTTCGCCATCCAGAATGCCACATCGGTGTCCGGCCTGATGCTGACCACCGAGGCGATGATCGCCGAAAAACCGGAAAAGAAGAAGGCGCCGGCGATGCCGCCGGGTGGAATGGGTGAAGACATGTATTGATCAAAAATATGAATTTATGAAGCCCTGTGGGGCGGATCTGAAATCCGCCCCAATACCAAAAAAATGGAAAATAGAGCAACGGTTTTAGAAACAAGGCAATACAATTTTTGATTATCTGACCGTAATTGATTGCTCATATATTATCTCAAAAGATGCACACTGATCAGGCACAGAAATTTTTTAAAGCGAATATCCGCGGCAGATTAAGCTACGGTGACGTTGTCCTTGATGAAGCAACCGACCCTGTTAAGCTCTATTTGCGTGAAATGGGCGGGGTCACCCTTTTATGTCGGGAAGATGAGACTCAGACCGCCAAGGAGATAGAAGCTGGTGAGCAGGAAGTGCTGCATGCGCTTCTTAAGACAGAGACAGGAGCGGATTATCTAATAAAGCTGGGCGCTGAAATTGAAAAAGGAAAAATACGTCTCAGACACGTCATAAGAGATATTGACGAAGGCGACGACTCTCCTGAAGAAAAGGCGCAGACTGAGAAATTTTAAAAATTAAGTTTGACTATCGCCGTGGTTACAAGTTTATTTCCTTGAAAGTCCCATCGGTGAAGAAGAAGGACCTCAGCTTGGAGATTTCATAGAAGACAAAAAACTCATCCTTCCCTCGGATGCCGCTGT
>JBAVYC010000601.1:0-8970 GCA_049698595.1 Desulfobacterales bacterium
AAAATGGGCTAAGCGCCTAAGCTACCACAGGGTGAGAAAATGACTGATTTTGAACCAAAGATAGTTGCTTTTCTGTGCAACTGGTGTGCATACGCCGGCGCGGACCTCGCCGGTGTCTCACGCCTGCAGTACCCATCCAACCTGAGAACCATTCGGGTCATGTGTTCCGGGCGGGTGGACCCGGTGTTTATTATCGGCGCCTTTAAGGAGGGATCCGACGGCGTGCTGGTGGCCGGTTGACACATCGGCGACTGCCATTACCTGGAAGGTAATGTTTATGCTGAAAAAAAAATCCGCTTAACCGCCAAGCTGCTGGATCTTATCGGGATCGGAAAAGACAGACTCCACCTGGCCTGGGTTTCCTCGGCTGAGGCCCAGCGGTTTGCTCAGATTGCCACCGAGGTCATCGGATCCATCAAGGATAAGGGCAAACTCGACGCCCGGGCCTTTGAGCTGGAGCTGGAAGCCGCTTTGATGACGGTAAGCGCTGAGACCTTGCGGTGGCTGGTGAGCAAGGAACTGAAAATAATCGCCAAGGGCGATGTGTACGGGCGCAAATGGGATACAGCCAGTTATGAATCCATCATGGATGCCGTGCTTGAAAGAGAATATCACAAAAACCTGATTTATCTTTCCATCCAGCGGGGAAACGAATCCGTCAGAAAGATCAGTGCACAGACGGGCTTGGAGCTCAAAAAAGTGTCCTACCTGCTTGCGGATTTAGAAAAAACAAACAGGGTGGCTTTCAATGCGATGGAAGATCACAAGCCTGTTTTTTCGGCTTTATAGTTGAAGGAGTGAACATGGGAGCGGAAATAGTGAAAACAAGCGGTTCCGTGATGGTTGTGGGTGCCGGAATTGCCGGCATGCAGGCGGCGCTGGATCTGGCCAATTCGGAATATAAAGTTTATCTGGTGGAAAAATCTGCCAGTATCGGCGGCATGATGGCGAGACTGGACAAGACCTTTCCCACCAATGATTGTGCCATGTGAGTGATCTCACCGAAACTGGTCGAGGTCGGCCGGCACTTGAACATCGAAATTATTACCAACAGCGAAGTAAAAGCCGTTGAGGGCGAGCCCGGCGATTTCACGGTTACCCTGACGAACCACCCCCGCTATATTGATCCGATAAAATGTACCGGATGCGGCGATTGCGCCCGGCATTGCCCCGTGACGGCGGTCAATTCCTATAATTTGGGATTGGATGACAGACGGGCGACCAGCATCGAATATGCCCAGGCCGTGCCGCTGGCTTTTTCCATCGATCCGGATGTGTGCATCGGCTGCGGGCTGTGCGAAAATATGTGTCTGGCCAAAGCCGTCACCTATGACGATACAGAGCGCGAGACCGATATCCGGGTGGGTTCGGTCATTCTATCCTCGGGCAGCGAGGGCTATGATCCTGCGGGGCTGGATTTTTTCGGCTACTCGAAGTACACCAATGTGGTAACCAGCGAGGAATTTGAGAGAATCCTGAGCGCATCGGGACCTTATTTCGGTCATCTCATGCGGCCCCTTGACCGTGAAGAGCCCAAACGGATCGCCTGGCTGCAATGTGTCGGATCCAGGGACACCAACCGTTGCGGTAACGGATATTGCTCTTCGGTTTGCTGCATGTATGCGATTAAAGAGGCCATGATCGCCAAGGAGCACGCCCACGGGGATCTGGATTGTGTTATTTTCAACATGGATATCCGGACCTTCGGCAAGGATTATGAGAAATACTATCTGCGGGCCAAGGACCAGGAAGGCGTTCGTTTTTCCAAGGCCCGCATCCACACCATTTCGGAGGTTCCCGAGACCGGGGACTTACAGGTCCAGTACGTAGATGAAGACGGCACGCGAACCGAAGAGATTTTCAGCATGGTGGTGCTTTCCGTCGGCCTGGGCATCCCCCAGAGCTCGGTCGAAATGGCCCGGCGTCTGGGCATCGAACTCAATCGTTATAATTTTGTCGAAACCGATCCCTTTGCCCCGGTGGCAACATCGCGTCCCGGAATTTATACCTGCGGTTTATTCCAGGGACCCAAGGATATTCCCGGTTCGATTACCGAAGCCAGTGCGGCGGCCTGCGCAGCGGGAAGTAATCTTGTCGAAGCCCGTGGAACCGAAACCGAATCAGTTGAAGTCCCCGATGAAATCGATATCTCAGAACAAGACCCACGAATCGGAGTCTTTGTCTGCAACTGCGGCATCAATATCGGCGGGGTGGTGGATGTTCCGGCTGTCAGGGAATACGCTCAGACACTGCCTTATGTGGCCCTGGCGGATGAGAATCTGTTTACCTGCAGTCAGGATACCCAGGAAAGAATCAAAGCGGTGATTCAGGAACATCAGCTAAACCGGGTGGTGGTGGCCTCGTGCAGTCCCAAGACCCACGAACCGATGTTTATGGAAACCCTTGAGGCTTGCGGCCTGAACAAATACCTTTTTGAAATGGCCAATATTCGCAACCAGGATTCCTGGGTGCATTCCCAGACCAAGGAACAGGCCACAGCCAAAGCCAAAGATCTGGTGCGGATGTCGGTGGCCCGGGCCGCAGCCCTGGCGCCGCTGAAGGAGAAAATTATAAAGGTTAACCGGCGGGCGCTGGTCATCGGCGGCGGTGTTGCCGGGATGAACGCCGCCCTAGGGCTCGGCAACCAGGGTTTTGAAGTGGTTCTGGTGGAAAAGGAAACACAACTCGGCGGTATGGCCCTCAGACTGCACCACACCATCGAAGGCCGAGATATCCGCGCCTACCTGCAGGAGCTTACCGACAGGGTCAACGGACATGAAAAGATCGAGATTCTAACCGATGCGACCATTACCGGTTTCAGCGGCTACAAGGGCAATTTTACCACCCATCTGGTCACCGGCGCCGATGCCGGGGAGCAAAGCATCAACCACGGGGTGATTATTGTTGCCACCGGTGCCAGGGAGTATCAGCCCACAGAGTATCTCTACCCGGAAAGCGACCGGGTGGTCACCCAGGTGGAATTGAGCGATCAGCTTGAAGCAAAGGGTGCGGCTGATCTTGACAGCGTGGTCATGATCCAGTGTGTGGGGTCTCGCAACGATGAAAACGTTAACTGTTCGCGCATCTGCTGCCAGTCGGCCGTTAAAAACGCCCTGGCCCTAAAAAAACTCAACCCGGATACCGCCATCTATATTCTGTATCGCGATATGCGCACCTACGGACTGTTGGAAGATTATTACAAGGAGGCCAGGGAGAAGGGAATTATTTTCATTCGCTTTGCCCAGGAGACGCCGCCGGAGGTAAAGGCGTCTGCGGACGGACTCACGGTTTTCGTAAAAGATCATATCCTGCAACGGAATCTGGCCATCAGTGCCGACCTGTTGGCGCTGAGCGCTGGGGTGGTGGCCGAAGATACGGAAGCGCTGAGCGGTATCATGAAGCTGAACCGCAACCCGGAGGGATTTTTCATTGAAGCTCATGTAAAGCTTCGTCCGGTGGACATGCCGGGCGACGGTATATTTTTATGCGGTACCGCCCACGGGCCCAAGCTTATCACGGAATCCATTGCCCAGGCCCAGGCAGCGGCCTCCCGGGCCACGACCTTTTTGGCCAGATCGGAAATCAAGCTTTCAGCCATTACGGCCAAGGTCGATACGGACCATTGCGTAAAATGTTTGACCTGTTTACGTTCATGTCCCTTTCAGGTGCCGATATTTAATTCAGATGAAGGCCTCATTGAAATCGATGAGGCCATCTGCCACGGATGCGGTATCTGCGCCGGTGTCTGCCCGCGGGAAGCCATTGGCTTGAGCTTTTACGAAGATGAACAAATCATGTGTAAAATTGAAGCCTTGCTTGCAGGATGATAGTGGAGTTCGGAATGCGGCCTCCGGCCCGTAGGGGCCATAGGGGCCTACGCCCCGGAGGGAAGTGGGAAGGCGGAATGATAGGGCTGAGAGCAGAAAGCATAGAGCACAGAGCATGGGGCAGAGGGCAGAGGGCATAGAGGAGCGGAGACGTCCGCATGAACGGATTTAAAACAGACCGGATAGCCTTCAATAGTTATTTTTTTTACTTTAGCGGGGACAATATGAGCGATGAGTTTGAACCTAACATTATAGCGTTTTGCTGTGATTATTGAGGGTATTCAGCCGCGGACCTGGCAGGTTCGATGCGACTTCAATACCCTTCAAACGTAAAAATTATCAGAGTGCCGTGTACCGGAAAAGTGGATGTAATCCACCTGCTGCGGGCCATTCAAATGGGAGCCGACGGGGTGTATGTCGTCGGTTGCCTGGAAGGGACCTGCCATTATAATGAAGGCAACTTCAGAGCCCGGGAACGAGTTGAGCATGTGCGCAGGCTGCTTGAAGAAATCGGCATGGATGGCGATCGGGTTAGAATGTACAATCTTTCATCCGGTGAAGGGCCGACCTTTGCGGCCTATGCCAAAGAGATGACGGAGCATATTCTGTCATTGGGGCCAAGCCCCTTAGATAAAACTATCAACGCAAAAAAAGGATAAGAAAGGGAGGCGATCATGCCAGAGGATATTATTGCTCTCGGTGGTAAGAAGAAAAGCATGTTGATTGACGAAGTCAAAAACCTAATACCCGAAGGCGGGAATTTAAATCTTTGCCTGACCTGCGGAGCCTGTTCTTCCGGATGCCCGGCGACGGGTCTGGAAGACATGGATCCCAGAAAATTTCTACGGATGGCGGCCCTGGGGTTAGACGATGAAATTTTAAAATCGGACTGGCCCTGGATGTGCACCATGTGTCAACGCTGCATCTATGTCTGTCCAATGAAAATCGACATCCCGCAGCTTGTTTACAATATCAGGGGCAAGCGACCTAGAGATGAGCGTCCTAAGGGGATCCTGGGCTCCTGTGACATGGCCTTGAAAAATGACAGCTGCAGTGCCATGGGCGCCAGTCCGGAGGATTTTCAATTTGTGGTCGAGGATGTTCTTGAAGAATATCAGGAAGCCCAACCCGAATTTAAAGACATGCAGGCCCCCATCGACAAGCAGGGTGCTGAATTCTTTTTAAATCAGAATTCGAGAGAACCGGTGACCGAACCCGACGAAATGGTGCCGCTCTGGAAGGTCTTGCATGTTGCCGGGGTCGACTGGACCTATGGCTCCAAGGGATGGGGTGGCGAAAACTACTGTATGTTTCTTTCCGACAATGAAGCCTGGGAGCACATCACCCGCACTTCGGCCAACCAGGCCGATGAGCTGGGCTGTAAGGTTTATCTCAACACCGAATGAGGGCATGTCACATTCTCAGTCCTGGCAGGACTGAAAAAATTCAACATCGAACACAACTTTGTCGTCAAGAATATCTATGAGTACTATGCCAAGTGGATCCGGGAAGGAAGGCTCAAGGTCAATTCCGATTGGAACAAGGACCTCAAGATTAAATTTACCGTCCAGGACCCCTGTCAGATAGTGCGCAAGACTTTTGGCGATCCGATTGCCGAAGATCTGCGATACGTGGTCAAATCGGTCGTCGGCGAAGAAAATTTTGTCGATATGGTCCCCAACCGGTCCAACAACTATTGCTGCGGCGGCGGCGGCGGGTTTCTGCAGTCCGGCATGAAAGAACAGCGTCTGGAATTCGGCCGACTGAAGGATGAGCAGATAAAGGCGACCGGTGCGGATTACTGTATCGCCGGCTGCCATAATTGCCATGCCCAGATTCATGAGCTCAGTGAGCATTACGGCGGCAATTATCCCGTCGTGCATATGTGGACGCTCATCTGCCTTTCTTTAGGGATACTGGGTCCGAACGAAAGGGTTTATTTGGGAGAAGACCTCCAGGATGTTCTGGTCTTCCACCCCGAGACGGCCATGTAATCAGGAGGAAAAATGATCGTTGCCAAAAGAAAACCTTTTGAAGAAATAAGAAATTTGCTCAAAAACTACAAGAAAGTTCTCAATGTCGGATGTGGGACCTGTGTGTCGGTTTGCCTAGCCGGCGGTGAGAAGGAGGTCGATATCCTCAATGCCGAATTGGATATGGCTCGTAGGCTCGAGGACAACCCCATCGAATTGGGCGCCAGGACGGTGGAAAGACAGTGTGACCGGGAATATCTGGCCGAGTTGGATGATGTTGTCGAAGACTATGATGCCATCCTGTCAATGGCCTGCGGTGTCGGCATTCAGTTTCTGGCGGAACGATTTCCAAACATTCCTGTTTTTCCGGCTGTGGACACCTCCGGCCTGGCGGTGAACCAGGCGGTGGGGTGGTATGAAGAAAGGTGCCGCTCCTGCAGCAGCTGCGTGCTGGGACTCACCGGGGGGATTTGTCCGGTCACCATGTGCGCCAAAGGCCTCTATAACGGACCCTGTGGCGGAACCAATCTGGGCAGCTGTGAAATCAATACGGAACAGCCCTGCGCCTGGTATCTGATATATGAGAGACTGGAAAGACAGGGCCGGCTGGATTGTATCCTGGAGATCACGCCGGCGGTGGATTGGCACAACCAGGTGCCGCGGACCCTGGTTCAACCCGGGTATAAAAAACCGGAAGAGCCGGAATCAAAAAAATGACGAATGACAAATGACGAATGATGGAATCGCTTCCCTCTGTCATTTTTTATGATCTTTTTTATAAAGGAAATTGAAATGAAATCAGGTAGTAATCTGGAGAAGGTGTTGAAGGCCGGCCATTTTGCATTTACCGGTGAATTAGGGCCGCCGCGGGGAACCAGCGCCGATGAGGTGAAGGAAAAAGCCTCCCATCTGAAAGGAGTCGTGGACGCCGTCAATATCACGGACAACCAGACCTCCGTAGTGCGTATGTCAAGCTGGGCAGCCTCTTTGATTTTGCTGCAGCAAGGTTTGGAGCCTAATTTTCAGATGGTTTGCCGGGATCGCAACCGCCTTGCCATGCAAGCTGATATCCTGGGTGCCTATGCCCATGGTATTCGAAACATGCTATGTCTTTCAGGTGACCACCAGCAATTCGGCGATCATCCCACCGCCAAAGGTGTTTTTGACATCGACTCCATGCAACTGATCAGTATGGTCAAAGGCATGCGGGATGATGGCAAATTCATTGGCGGCGCGGACATCGAAGAACCGCCCCGGATGTTTATCGGCGCCGCCGCCAATCCATTTGCAGAGCCTTTTAACTGGCGGGTGTACCGTCTGGCAAAAAAAGTCAACGCCGGGGTCGACTTTATTCAGACTCAGTGCATCTACAACATGGAAAAATTTCGCAAATGGGTTCAACAAGCCAATGACATGGGTTTGACGGAAAAAGTTTATATCCTGGCAGGTGTCACTCCCATGAAAAGTGTTGGTATGGCCAGGTACATGAAGGCCAAAGTCCCGGGAATGGATGTGCCCGATGAAATTATAAAAAGGCTTCAGGGCGCCGGCAAAGGAAAGGTCGCCGATGAAGGCATCAAGATGGCCTGCGAGCAGATTGAAGAATTCAAGGAAATGGAAGGTGTTGCCGGCGTTCACCTGATGGCCATCGAGTGGGAGCACAAGGTGCCGCAAATAGCCGAAATGGCCAAAGTACTGCCAAGGCCCCAGGTGGATTGATTCGACTCGTGAAGGTCATTTTCAGTTTGCGGATACATGTTATAAGGTCTTTCAAGCAAGAACCGGATTGAAACCGACTCCAAACCCTGTCCTGTAAATTTTGGGACAGGGTTTTTTGCATCATCCAGGTAGACTAATTCCATTTTGACATATTTTTCTTTTCTTTTTTCTCGCTTGACACCTAATTTCTGTCATAATATACGATCCAATCGTCTTCAGGAATATATCGTCACTCCAATTATTTGCTTTGGTGAAGAGCCAATAGAGGGTTCAAAGCACCAGCTGGAGATCCTCATGAACACCATCGAACAATTAGAGGTCAGCGGCAGTCACCGGGAGGTCGGCCTGAACATCGGTCTGCACTTTGCCGGCGCCATTCACCGTTTATTCGACAACTATGATTTTCTGCAAAAACAACTTTTACCTTTCTTGAATACTACCGCCGGTCAACGTTTTTTTCAATCTTATCTCAAATTGCACCGAAAGTATTTTCCGCAATATATTGCCGAACTTGAGGGGCTGGCAGAAGGATCCGGACGGCCTTTTGAAGAGATATTTGGGGTTAATTTGAGAGGCGAATTTGCAGGACTGATTGCGTTGGCGCGGCCAACCGATGGTACCATCGCTGCAGACGTTCAGGGTTGCACGGACTGTCTGGTTTTGACCCCTGATGCGGCCCTGATCGGACACAATGAAGATGGTTCGCCGGCAGGATACGGCAACATGTATGTCGTGCGTGTCGCCGTCGACGATTGCCCCACTTTTACTGTCCTTAGTTATCCGGGGTTTCTTCCCGGCAATGCCTTCGGTTTTAATGAATTCGGAATTCTGCATTCTATAAACCATGTGGCGCCGCGACCGATAAAGGTCGGATTGAGCCGGCATTTTATCGCCCGTGCCCTTCTCGATGCCCGCACCCTGGATGATGCCATCCGGGTCATTACCATGCCCGATCGGGCGTCCGGATTCAATTACAACATCGGATCGCTTTCCGAACGACAGGTGGTCAGTGTGGAAGTATCGCCCGAAGGTCATCATGTCCATGCGGTACAGGGCTATTATACACACACCAACCATTATCTCGAACTTAAAAAACAGAAGCAGGAAATTACCTTGTCCAGTCGAAAGCGGCTGGAACGCAGCCTGACCCTTTGCCGGTCGACACCTCCCAACGATGTCGGCCATGTATTGGCTTTGCTGGGTGATCAGACCGATCGCGATTATCCGATATATCGTGACGCGAAACTTCCGGATGACAATGCGACCCTGTGCTCGGCGCTCTACGATTTGGATCGCCGTGAACTGCGGATTTATTGGGGCAATCCGGTTAGGGAACCGGAGAAGTGTATGCAAATTGCCATGTAACTTTCCTGTGTATGATTATTCCTATTTTTTTCGATATAGCTTCATAAATTTATAAATAGTTAGATCCTATTACCTCATCTTATACC
>JBAVYC010000602.1:0-2992 GCA_049698595.1 Desulfobacterales bacterium
TTATGCCGTCGGCCCCCAGTGCGCAAAGGAAGATGTGTCATTGCGCGAAATTTCGCCTGGGCGCTCATACCGCTGTCTGCTCAGCCCTGAGGCCTGTGCCTTGGAGACTAAAGGAAATTGGAGATGACGGAGCTTACTCTTAAAACCAGCGAGGTGACCAAAACCTATCTGGTCAGCGGCGGTGCCTTCCGCAGCCGGCGAAAACTCAGGGCAGTCAACGGCGTCTCATTGAAGGTCGCCAAGGGCTCGGTCCTGGGGCTGGTCGGTGAGTCGGGCTGCGGCAAGACGACCATGGCTAAATTGATTTTAGGTCTTGAATCCTTAACCGAGGGAGAAATTTTCATAGATGGCCAGGCGATTTCGAAGCTAACTGCCAAAGGCATCGCACGCCGGGTGCAGCCGGTCTTCCAGGACCCGTATTCATCGTTGAACCCGCGCAAAAGCATTGCGTCTATTATTTCCCTGCCTTTGAGAGCGCTTAAGGTCGGCAATCGGGTGCGCTGGAATCGCCAGGTGGATGATATCATGGAATTGGTGGGACTACCCACCCGGCTCAAACACAACTATCCCAATCAATTATCCGGCGGTCAACGCCAGCGGGTGGCCGTTGCCCGGGCCTTAATCATGCACCCCGAGGTGGTCCTTTGCGACGAGCCGACCTCGGCGCTGGATGTATCCGTTCAGGCCCAAATCCTCAACCTGCTGATCGAATTGCGACAGGAACTCAATCTCACCTATGTTCTCATCAGCCATGACCTGGCCGTCGTGGAGCATATTGCAAGCACGGTAGCGGTCATGTACCTGGGTAGAATCGTTGAGCAAGCCGAAACCCGCGAACTATTTATGAGGCCGCGTCACCCATATACCCAGGCGCTTTTGGCCTCGGTCTTAACACCGGAACCGGGCCTGGGATTACCCGAAACCCACCTGGGGCTGGAATACCCCAACCCTATCGATCCGCCTTCCGGCTGCACCTTCCACCCCCGTTGCCCCAAAGCCGGCGAGCTATGTTCAACCGTGCCGCCCCAACCGAAGATCGAAGCCGATCGAATGGTGGAGTGCCACCATCCCGAATCTTGATAAGGAGAAAAAAATGAGCCGTGAGAATGCAATTGCGCGGGCCGAGGCAATTTTTGACGATGGGACCTTTTTTGATTTGTTGACCCGCTGGGTTTCGCACCCAACCGAAAGCCAAAACGAGGACTGCCGGGATGCCCTGGGTAATTATCTGGTTGGGGCCATCACACCCTATCTGGAAAATATGGGCTTTACCTGCCGGGTGGTGGACAACCCGGTCAATCCCAGACTGCCCTTTCTGATCGGCCAACGAATGGAAGGCGCGGGATTGCCCACGGTATTGACCTACGGCCACGGGGATACGGTTTTGGCCATGGACGGACGCTGGCGGGAGGGGCTTGAGCCCTGGCAGGTGATTCAGGAAGGTGACCGCTGGTACGGCCGCGGTGCCGCCGACAACAAAGGCCAGCACGCCATCAATCTGGCCGCCCTGGCCTGCGTCTTGAAAGAACGGCAGCCACTGGGATTTAATGTCAAAGTTCTCATCGAAACGGGGGAGGAAATGGGTTCACCCGGGCTGCACCAAATCTGCACCATGGAAAAAGAAGCCCTGGCGGCCGATGTGCTGATCGCCTCGGACGGCCCGCGCATCGATCCCCGGAAACCGACGCTTTTCGGCGGCAGTCGGGCGGTGTTTAATTTTGATTTGCGCCTCGATCTCAGAGACGGCGGCCATCATTCCGGCAATTGGGGCGGGCTGCTGGCCAATCCGGGGATTATTCTGGCCAACGCCATCGCGTCGATGGCCGATGCCCGCGGGCGTATCCTGGTCGCCGGGCTCAGACCGGATGGCATTCCGGATGCTGTCAAACGTGCCCTGGCCGAACTGGAAGTCACCGGCCGCGAAGGTCCCGAGATCGATCCGGGTTGGGGCGAACCCGGACTCAGCCTGGCCGAAAAAGTTTACGGCTGGAATACCCTGGAGGTGCTGGCCTTTGAATGCGGCAATCCGGCAGCACCGGTCCACGCCATTCCCCCCAGCGCCTGGGCCCGTCTGCACGTGCGTTTCGTGGCCGGCTGCAATCCGGATGATTTCATTCCGGCGGTTCGAAAACATCTGGACGAACATGGGTTTGCAATGATCGACATTATTCCCCCCCGGGAAAACTGGTATCCGGCGACCCGTATGGATCCGGACAACCCCTGGGCCCGATGGGCAGTATCATCGCTGGAGAGAACCTGCGGGCAAAAGCCGGCCTTTTTGCCCAATCTGGGCGGAACCATACCCAACGATGCTTTCAGCGACATTTTAGGCCTGCCGACCATCTGGGTGCCGCATTCCTATGGCGGCTGTTGCCAGCACGCTCCCGATGAGCATCTGCTGGCCCCCATCGTCAGGGAAGGGCTGCGAATCATGGCCGGGCTTTTCTGGGATTTGGCGGAAGGATCGACGACTACGCAAGTCTGTTGCGAATCCACGCAGGATTCCGGCGACAATCCAAAATAGCATAGACCCGCACGAGGTCCTTCTGTAACCGATAGTAAATGGCGAAGGGGAATCTTTTGGAAAGCAAACGTTGATACCCGAAATGGAGGGCATGAATACCGGCATAAATGTAGAGCGATTCGATATCTGAAAAGAGAGAATCGAGAAAGTAATCACCGAGGCCTTTTGATTGACGCTCATAAAAATTGAAACCATCGATCAAATCTTTCTCGGCAGAACCGAGGATTTCGATTCTCATTTAATCTGATCCCTGATTCTTTCCTTAGCCTGATCAAAATCTGTAAACTTAGCCTTTCCTTCGTTTGCCTCCTTCTCCCTCGCTTCTAAAACTTCCTTATGCCATTTTGGCGAAGGAAATGAATCCGGATCGCGGCAAAGATCGTCCCATAGTTTTTCCATTACAGCTATCTTATCCAAGCGTGTCATTTTATCTAAAAGCAATGATATATTCATTTTTTTCCCCTTTGG
>JBAVYC010000603.1:0-3131 GCA_049698595.1 Desulfobacterales bacterium
CCCAAAGGCCTGCCAGTTTTTACCGTATACCTTCACATTGAATTTTGCAGCCAGTTTGCGGGTCAGCCCAACCCTGGATTCGTTCGCCCGGGCTTGGCCGATAAAGGCAATATCCGATTTCCAGACCGGCAATACGGGACGTCGCATACGGTGATCATGGCGGTCACAGGCACCAATAAAATAGATCGGATGGGGAATACCCGCTTTTTTATAATCTGCCAGCCTGCCCTTGCTGGTTGTCAGGAAAAAATCGACCAGCATGCCCCGTTGCACCAGGCGCGTCGAAACCTCCGGGGACATATCCTCATAGTACATCATGGTTTTCACGGGGCCACCGGCGATTTTTTGCAATACGGCCAGAGGGATATCTTGGGAGTAAATAAAAATGATGTCCGGATCAAACGCTTTTATCTTATGGAGAATCCATCGGTCGCTATCATTCTGGTGGCGGCGGCGAATTTTAGCGGGATTCAACCAGAGGACCGTATTGCCGCACTCTTTGAAAGCCTTGGCCAGATGAAAGGTTGTGCGAGTGCGCCGCTTTGATTTCCCGAAAAGGATGATCCTGTGCATAGTTGCTCGTACGGATAAATTAATGCTGAATTTTAGATTCTTTTGAGTGGATCCGCCTTGATCTGAGATTCTATTAATTCTGCAAAATCCAGGTCATATATTTTAGTATTTTTGGTTTTGGTAATATCCCAGATTTTACGATAAACGGCCCGCCGCTGCGGCCGGGTCGGTTGAAAATCCGCTGAATAATAATGATAAAAGCGCAGCCGGTCCCTGATGGAAATGGCATTGCCAACGGAAGCGTTGAGCTGGGCCAGATTGTAGATTTTATGGGATTCACTCAGGCGGCGAATTCTGACGCCGTCAAGATCAACCATAAAATAATCTGAGTCCCGGCATAAAATATTACTGGATTTAAAATCTCGTTGCCAGACATCGGTGTCATGGAATTTTCTCAGCCATAAAGCCAGCTTCTTAAGGGCCTGCCGTTTAGCGCTTTCATCGGTCAAGGCCGACAAGTAAGTGTTCAGGTGGAATCTGTCCCCCAGCAGTTCAGCCAAAAAGTAACTTTGCCCCTTGAATTCAAAATAGCCCAGGGAGCAGGGTACGGCAATACCCCTAACCTCAAGGGCCCTGGACATTTTCCAGCTGGCCAGACAGCGATTTTGGTGGAAAAATTTCCGGTGATGTTTTTTTATGCATACTTCCTGATAACTAATAACATGGGCCCCTTTAAGGGATTTTCCATTTTCCTCGGCTTGTTGTAATTCGGGTGCACCCCACTTAAACTCTCTGCGTTTATAACCGCGCAAATGCCGGTTCTTTATTATTTCGAACTGGGTGCTGTTTTTGCAGCACCGCTTTGATCTCGAGCGGTAGTAACGATGTTGATGACGCCGAACCGCATCGATCACCTCAGAAACGATCACGTTTTTTGCGAGACCCTGGTTGTACCCCTCTAAAAATTTAGCCACCCACGATTCAGGATCATTCAGGGTGCAGAGATTGAAAATTGTCCGACCGAGGCTGTTGACCTTCAGCCGACGCGGCATCCAGGGCAGAAAATAAACCTCCTGGGCATCAAGGAGAACATACTCGCCGGCAGGATTCAAAATAAAATTTTTCCGATTTAAATCAGCATGATAAACTCTATTGCGATGCAAAAATGCCGCATATTGGCCAAGGCTTCGAGCATTTGCAAGGGAATTAATAGGCATGTGCGTCCCCGGCACCTGTTCGGTCAAAACAAAATAAGATTTGGGACGAAGGATTTTTTGTTGTCCTTTTGCCAGTGGCCTGGCCGCCGGTACCTTTGCATGTCTCAAACGGTGAAGGTTGCGCCATTCGGCCCAACGCCGACGAGGCAGAAAAAAGTGCCGCAAACGATCTTTTGTTCTGACAAGGCAGCTGCGCTTGAGAAAGTAGCCACCGTCAGTGGTCTGAAGATGATACACCTGCCGCCGGTTGTCTTCCTTTACAACTCTACAGTCTTCAACTTCTGACAGCAGGCCCTTCAAATGAAAATTTGGATTTAAAGGGCTTGCAGTGATGTGGTAATCGGCAAGTTCCCGGGCCAGGTTGCTTTTTAAACAGGTTTTTCCGGATGCCTTATCCACAGGCGCTGATCCTTTTTGACGAAATATTTCAACCGTTGAACCCTGATATGGCTATATCAAAATTATCAAAATCTTAGGGTGGAGGCAAGGACAATTAAACCGGTCCCAATCCAGCAGGCATCCCTTGCAAATATTCGATAAAAATGTCATAAAACGCCAGAAAACAATCAAGGTACATTTCAATGCGTAATCAAATAGTTCGTCCTATATTTATTGTCGGCGCACCGTGCAGCGGTACCAACATTTTCTACCGCACATTTGCAAAGCATCCCGATTTAGCCTGGATTTCAAATATTACCAAAAAAGTTCCGTCTTCTCTCTGGCTGACCCGCATCATCATGCTGTTTCGTGACGATCATCGCCCGACGGAAGCCAACAACGTCTGGCAAAAATTTGCAGACAACGATGACGAGTCCCTCGGTCAAAAGGACGTCACCGCTGGCGCTCGCAAATATCTCCATTCGGTACTGCAGAACAATCTACGGATTTTCAACAAACCGCGCTTTGTTAACAAGTGTCCCGGAAACTCGGTCAGGATTGAATTCCTGAAAGAAATTTTTCCGGACGCGATATTCATCCATATCATCCGAGATGGGCGGGCTGCTGCCTATTCCATCATGCGTTCCAGACTGGGGCATTCCGGGGAATATTGGAGTGTCAAGCCACCCGGCTGGCAGAATCTTTTAAACCTCCCGCTCGTCGATGCATGTGCCTTGCAGTGGAAAATGACTGTGGCAGCAACATTGCAGTCGGCCAAAAAATTACCACGTGAGCAGTACATGGAGGTGAAGTACGAAGAATTCGTTGCCCGCCCGGCGGAAATCTTTAAGCGCGTGGGTGAAAAATGCGATCTGGTCTGGCAGGACGCTTTGCTGCAAGCGATCACTGTCGGTATGGACAATCGAAATTTCAAATGGCAAACGGAAATGCAGGATTCGGATAAAAAAACGTTAGATGTGCTGTTAGGCGATTTTTTGAAGCCATTGGGATATGCGGTTTAGG
>JBAVYC010000604.1:0-1698 GCA_049698595.1 Desulfobacterales bacterium
GGATAAGAATTTGGCTATCGCTCTTGGCGCGGCCGTTCTGTCTGTGACGGCGAACACACTTTTTCCCAGGCATTGTAAGATGGATAGGCTTTGCTATATTTTTGGCAGGCTTGGGTTTATCAATAGGAGCTGTGATTCAGCTCAAAGGATTAGAAAACATTAATCATCTTGTTACGACCGGTTTATTTTCCAAAATCCGCCACCCGATGTACGATGGATTCATTCTATGGATCTTTGGATGGGCGATATATCATGGAGCGGTTATAAGCCTATTGGTGGGATTTGATATTTGAGAATTATATTTAATCATTGAATATTTAAGCGGCGTAGTTGACAAAACGGAATAATAGTTTTTTCAAGGAAAAACTGATGTGATCGAGAAAAGGATTGAAAGAACAACATCACGCACTGCAGCTATGACTTGCATGTCTCGTGCCGCTTCATATTTGGAGAGCAATCGCAATTATCATAGCGATGACCATATTGCGGTGAAAATTCTCCCCAGATTTATCAGAGTGTTGATTCATATTTCCTTGTTCAGGAATTTATTGGTGCGGTCCCTTGCGCCTATAGGTGTTTATGAATACGTCATCGCCAGAACGAAGTATATCGACGCCGTATTTGAAAAAACGTTGGGCGATCGATTCGATCAAATCCTTCTTTTCGGCGCTGGGTATGATACGCGCGCATTGAGGTTCCAGGACAAAACACAGGATACCCGAATCTTTGAACTGGATGAGCTTCACACACAACAGGCAAAAATCAAGCAGTTAAGGAAGTGCAATCTCAGCATCCCGTCGAATTTAGTGTTCATCGCGATTGATTTTGAAAAAGAGTCCTTGTCCCAGAAGTTGGATATGGCCAAGTTTCAAAAAGGGCAGAGAAATCTTTTTATTCTGGAAGGATTGCTGATGTACTTGAAGCCGGAGTCAGTCCAGGAAACATTTCAAATTATAAGGGAATATGGTAGCAAGGGAAACAGGGTCGTCTTTGACTATATCCAAGCATCCGTACTCCGCCATGAGAATACGTTTTACGGTGAAGCGGAGTTGGTAAAATCCGTGCATAAAGCTGGCGAACCATGGCGGTTTGGTATCGAGCCCGGTGATATCGAGTCATTTGCAGTGACTCAAGGTTTTGAAGTCAACGATCACAAGTGTGCCCAAGAGTTGGAAGTGATCTATTTTCAAGATAAAGATGGCCGGATGGTTGGACGCGTCAATGGAACTCATTGTATCGTGACGATGGAAAGACGATAGGCAAAGAAATCTCTCAAGCAAACATGCATTTGTCTCTTTTAAGATCAATAATTTTTTAATCTTCCCCGCAACGGGTCGAGACTGATCCCTTTAGCTGCATCAGAAAATCCGCTATATGTTTGCCGATGGTCATTCCCTCCTGAACACACGCCATGTGCCCCCACGGCGAATCTATTTTTTTTGCTTGAGCCTGACCGGGGTTCTTTCTATTTAGGATCTTCGCCACCTCTTCAGCCCAATAGGGAGGGAACTCGGAATCGGTAGAAATATTGATGAGCAAAACCGGGCATTTTATGCGTTGAACCCCCTTTTCATAATTTTGCACATCTCTTCCCAGATCATAGCTATTAATTGCATTCAGCACCCGGAGATAACAATTCGGGTCTCTGCCCGCGATCTGCTCTTCAACTCCGATCTGGAGATAATCCCTTGTGTTGTC
>JBAVYC010000605.1:0-5247 GCA_049698595.1 Desulfobacterales bacterium
ACCGGTAAATCTCAGATGAAACTGGTCCCGGCAGAAGAAAACTTTGAGGATGAAGATTTGCTGGAAATGGTGGATGCCGGTCTTATTCCGATGATCGTCATGGACAGCCACAAAGCCCAATTTTGGACCCAGATTTTTGATAAAATCAAGGTCCATTCCGACATTGCCGTGCGAACCGGCGGTGAGGTTGCCTGGGCCTTTCGCAAAAACAGTCCAAAACTCAAGACTATCATCAATGAGTTCGTCAAAGGCCACAAAAAGGGCACCCTGATCGGTAATATGTTATTGAAGCGCTATTTAAAGGATACCAAATATGTCAAAAATTCCATATCCAAACCGGAGTTGGAAAAATTCGAAGCCATGGTTCAGCTTTTCAAAAAATACGCTGACACCTATGATTTTGACTATTTGATGATGGCGGCCCAGGCCTATCAGGAGTCCGGTCTGGACCATAACAAAAAGAGCCAAGCCGGCGCTATCGGCGTCATGCAGCTGTTGCCGTCTACAGCCGCAGATCGCAACGTTAACATATCCGAGATCGAAAAGTTGGAGAACAACATCCACGCCGGTACTAAATACATGCGATTTATCATCAACCACTATTACGAAAATGAACCAATGGACGAGGTCAACAAGATGCTATTTGCCTTCGCATCCTACAATGCCGGGCCCGCCAAGGTGAATATGCTGCGCCAAAAGACCGCTAAAATGGGGCTGGACCCCAATGTCTGGTTCCACAATGTGGAGGTGGCCGCATCCAAGGTAATTGGTCGTGAAACGGTCCAGTATGTCAGTAATATTTACAAATATTACATCGCCTACCGCATGGTCACGGATCAAAGAGAAAGAAAACAACAGCTGATGGAAGATAAATCAGGCTGACGAACAATATTTGCCAATTATATGTTCTGGGTCCAGTTTCTTTTCGAGGTTTAGGATCGTGGCCAAAAGACATGACGGGCTCGTGGAAGAAATCGGACTGCGATCGACCTAAATCAGGTTGCGGCGTGGCGTGAAAAAAAAATGGGTCTCACGCGACGGCGCTACGGCGCAACGAACGAAAAAAATCAGTTCGTCGCGGCCTGGAAAACGAAGCGCGTGATGTGGCCATGTATTTGATTCGATCCATGCGCGCAGAGCCGCTAATGAGAGTGGGTGAAAATTTTGGGTTAAACCAATACAGTTCTGTCAGCAGCACAGTTGTGCGCGTGAAAGAAAAGCTGCAAAAGGATAGAAAATTCAAAGAGCGCGTCCAACAGATCGACAGCAATATCCTCAAAAGTCAAACGTAGACTTGACAGCAATGCCGGCATCTGCTAATTAGATTTTGAACGACTATAGGCGTTTGATGATCATTATTGAATGACCGACATTATGAAATGGTGTAATTTTCGCGAGACGATACACAATTTAAATTTACCCTCAGTAATTGGAAAAACTTATCGGGAGGCCCTGATAGCTAAAAAACCTACAAATTTTATAGTATAAATAAACGTAAATTTACGACATATCAGTAGTTCTGAATATAGAGTGAAGCAGGAGAAGACCACGTGTCCGGAGATCATTTCCCCATGCGATCGTTGCTCATTGTGATCAGTGTTTTGATTGTTTTTGGCTGTACATCATCGTATCAGCCGCATCCCATGAAGGAAGTTAACTTTCAGACAAGAGCCCAAACAAAATTTCAAGACAAATATCGGGTTACAGCAGCCGTATTGAGCGCAGAAGAAAGCGAAAAAGTATTTGGTGTTTCGCTGTATAAAAGGGGCATCCAACCGGTCTGGTTGGAAATTGAAAACAAGAGTGAAGAATCGACCTGGTTTCTGCCGTTCAGTGTTGATCCGGACTACTTTTCACCACTGGAGGTGACCTACCCGTTGCATCGGACATTAGACAGCAGATATAACGATCAAATCGATCAGTATTTTCTTAATCATGCAATGGGACTCCATCTTGCGCCGAAAACCACCCGTTCGGGATTTGTGTTTACCAACCTGGATTTAGGAACCAAGGGTTTTAATGTCGATTTGGTCGGCAAAGATAATCAGCCCAAAGTTTTTACCTTTTTTATTCCGGTTCCAGGACTCATAGCGGATCACCGGAATGTCGATTTTGATCGTCTATATTCTACCGCTGAAATTATCTCCTATGATGAAGCGGGTTTCAAAAACGCCTTGGAGAACCTACCGTGCTGTGCCACCAATGAGGATGGCACAGAACAAGTCGGAACCATCAATATCGTGCTGGTCGGCAGCGGTGACAACCTGCTGCGAACCCTGCTTCGCAGCGGTTGGAATGAAACGGCATCCGAAAAGAACGCCTTGTCCTCAGAACATGATCTTATCTCTGATATTCCAACAGGATCTCGCTATGAACCGTTAGGTGCTTTGTATTATTTCGAACGTAACCAGGATGCTTCCTTTCGAAAAACCCGTACAGCGGGTACGGGTCGCAACGTATTGAGGTTGTGGTTATCCCCGATGCGAGTTGAAGGTGAGCTGGTATGGATGGGTTTTGTCAGCCGCGATTTGGGACCAAGATGGTCGTCTTTTAAAGCTTATATAGTCGATATAGATGAAATGAGAGACTTTTTTATGCAGGATCTTTGGTATGCGCAGGGGGTTAAGAAATACGGCTTTGTAAAGGGCGGCGCTGCCTCACAAATTTCACAACCCAAAAAATTTTTCGAACGTGTCTCCTATATCACAGATGGCTATCGGGCAGTCATATGGGTGTCTGAAAAATCGATTCCGTTAAATGAAGTTAAAGCAATGGATTGGGATATTCCGCCTGCCAGATAGAAACTATTTTATAGATGGGCTACTATGTTTTTTGATCGCTGTAATACATGGCATCGTTTAGCACTGATAGGTTGTATGCTGCTTTTCATCGGATGTGCATCGTCATTCAATCCGCAACCCATAGAGAAAGTCCCTTTTAAAGAGCGAGCTCAAACCCAAAGCCAAAACGGCGTGATGGTAACGGCAACTGTGCTCAGCGCCGCAGAATCTGTAGCAAAATTCGGTGTCAATCTATACCGCCAAAATATCCAACCTGTTTGGCTGGAAATAGAAAACAACGATGATCAGGCGGTTTGGTTTTCACCAATTGGATTGGATCCGCATTATTTCACCCCACTTGAGGCCTCTTTTATCGGCCGTTTTGCCATACGCAAGTCCGATCATGATGAAATGGACAGGTATTTTTTTGAGGGTGGTATGGAAAAATACATAGCCCCAGGTGATAAGGTTGCCGGGTTTATTTTTACCAACCTTGATGAAGGCACCAAGGCCTTCAATGTCGACATCGTCGGTGAAGATAACCAGCTGCGAGGTTTTACCTTCTTCATTCCAGTTCCGGGGATTCGTGTTGACCACCAGAACATCGATTGGGAAAATCTTTACCCAGAAGGCGAAGTTGTCAACTACGATGAAAATGCCTTAAGAGCCGCGCTGGAAAACATGCCGTGCTGCACCACCGACAAAACGGGAACTGAGCAGGGAGATCCGCTCAATCTTGTGGTTATCGGCGATCTCGATGATGTCTATTACGCGTTTATTCGCGCCGACTGGGATGAGACCGAGACCATCTACCGGGCATCGTTATTGAAAACAATCAGGTCTTTCCTTTTTGGTGGTCGCTACCGTTACTCGCCGGTCAGTGCGCTCTATGTTTTCGGACGGCCGCAGGACGTGGCGTTTCAGAGAGCGCGCACGTCGATCCACGAACGCAATCATTTGCGGCTTTGGCTGGCGCCTATGCGCTATGAGGATCAACTTGTTTGGATCGGGCAAATCAGCCGCGATATCGGCGTACGGTTCACCCTCAAGACGATAACCACCCACAAGATCGATCCCGACGTGGATGAAACCAGGGATTTTCTCATTCAAGACTTATGGTATTCCCAGGGATTAAAGTCATTCGGTTATGTCAAAGGAGTTGGTGCTGCCGCCTATTCAGATCCAAGGAGAAATCTTACCGGAGATCCCTATTTCACAGATGGGAATCGTGCTATTTTGTGGGTATCGAGCAAACCGACGGCGTTTTCCAAAGTCGGATGGTTTGAGTGGGAGACTCCACCGCGAGACCAAGTTGACTAAACCAAGATAGCATGGCAAGGTTGTCTTAGAAGTTTCATATGATCCCTCCGTAGTATCATCCCAAATTCGCCGAATCCTAAATGGTAGAGGAAAGAGCAGGATTGCAGTAATGCGGATCTTTTGTATGAGTTTAATATTTTTTTGATTGCAGATTTCGCTGCCAATTACATAACGATCGCCGATGAGATCGCAAGAGTCCTGTTGGATGATTTTCTTTCTATCGATTCAGATTACCAGAAGCTGCGCCAATCTTATTTGGCTAAATTTCGGAACGTATGACCCGATAAAAAAATGGCGCGCTATTATCAGCTAGAAAGCAAAGTTAATGCAGTCTTTGAATACAAGCTGGCAAGAAAATAATACTTGTTCAGTAACCTGCTGGGTCGGAGGCAATTCGGCCGACCCTGGAACCGCTGAATTCAGTGACTTTCCCACATTCTGTGAAACTAAAAAGGAAATTTCACTGTTAATAGGAGGTAATTTCCATGTCTTTCCACCACAAGTCTCACCGCGTTTCAATGTTATTTCTTCTAACCTTCGTATTTTTTTTGGCATCTCTGTCGATAGGTTATTCCGCTAAAAGTGACAAGAACATAGGTTATGTCATAACCGAGGTCGAGCTGCAATCTGAACTGATGAGTTATGCCGACCGTTTTGCGAGCATTATCACTCAGGCTCTGGAAGATTTTGAAACCTTAAACCCCAAGCCCCAGGCCCGCCAGATTATCTTAAGCGACCTGGTATATTCCATATCGGCAGTCTATACGATTGCGGCCGAGCCGAATCCGCAGGTGGGGTTACTGGACATGGTCGCGGTTACAACCCTGGGACGTATCATCTATGAAGAAAATATTCGCCGAAAGTATGGTAAGTCCACTGAGGTATTGGCCGCCGGTTTTCGGCAAATGGAGAAGGACATCTGGAGCATCACAGCAAAGGTGCTTACCAGTGAGCAGCGCGGCGAGTTGCGTCAACTGATCCTGCTTTGGCGCAAGAACAACCCGGATACGGTGGTCTATAACTACCTGCGTTTCAGCGATTTTGCCGCCCAACGGCGCAACTCCACCCTCGTAAAAAAGGTGCAGGCCGGCGGCTTATTTAAAACGGTCAAGGAGGTAACCCAGCAGGTCGAAGAGACCCGCATGCT
>JBAVYC010000606.1:0-3520 GCA_049698595.1 Desulfobacterales bacterium
CCGGAACTACCAGAGGGACATCCGGATCCATCCGCCAGGCACTGGAGTTGTCCACAACAACGCAGCCATCTTTGGCGGCGTAAGGTGCAAACCGTTCGCTGGTGCCTCCGCCAGCTGAGAAAAGAGCAATGTCCATACCCTTGAAAGAACCTTCACTGAGTTCTTCCACCGCAATCAAATCCCCTTTAAATCGCAGCGTTCTTCCCACGGAACGGGAAGATGCCAAAAGCTTGAGTGAGCCGACCGGGAAGTCCGCCTCCTCCAAACAACTGATCATCTGATTGCCCACCGCACCGGTTGCGCCGGCCACGGCAACGTTTAATTTTTTCTCAGACATGTTGTCCAATCCCCCATTATAAAAGACAATAAATGCCTTCTTTAACCTTAACCCTGAACGTTGAACCCTGAACCTGTGAACGATTACCTTTTTTAAACAAACTGCCCCAATACGGATGTACCCGCTTTTACCTTGTCACCCACAGCTACCCTCAACTGTATATCCGTAGGCAAATAGACATCCAGCCGTGAACCAAAGCAAATCAGTCCGAAACGCTGCCCACGAAGAACATGATCCCCCGGTTGAATATTGCAGATAATCCGCCTTGCGATCAGACCGGCAACCTGCACCACACACAACGGCTTTGCGTTACCGATCTCGACGAAGACGGCATTGTGTTCGTTTTCGAGGGAAGCTTTGTCGAGATTCGCCGAAAAAAACTTGCCCGGATGATAGCCTATTTCTTTTACCCGACCATCGTAGGGTATCCGGTTGACATGAACGTTAAATACCGACATAAAAATGCTGATTTTCATGGCCTGGCCGCTGAAAAAAGGGCTGTTGTCCACCGTGTCCGTCAAAATAACTTTTCCGTCCGCGGGGGATACTACAGCGCCCTCTTCAGTGGGAATCATCCGATCCGGATCTCTAAAAAATCCGCAAATGCAAAACGTTACAGCCAAGGCAATCAAGGAAAGCGTGGTAAGCCCCAACAGAGCCAGCACGGCAGTCGCAAATGCCGCTCCGAATATAAAAGCATATCCAGCACTTGCGACAGGAAACGCCGTCCGGTTGGGAAGATCCGATCTGGTGAATTCATCCATATAAATATGATAGAACCCTTTAAATTCTCATCATGATAGATCGCGGTGGCTTATGAATTGAGTTATGTATAAAAGCCATCCAAGCATTGAGTCTGAATAAAAACGTATCAATTAACAATAGTTGATAGCCTTGTCAAGGATAAACCTTAAAATTTCAGCCAATTAACCTTTTCCCCTGACGGTTGACCTCGGCATCGGGTTTACGAATATACTGTGGAATCAGCAATGCGACATCATCGGTTTGTTGCCTGTAGAATCCTGTCATACTTAACCAGGCAATAGATGAGGCCCGAATCGTATGTTGACCCCACGTTGCAAAATGCGCCAATTCACCCAGCTCGGCAGATATATTCTCCTGGTACAACGCTACCGCGTTGCCCACGAATACACTCGGCTCCTTGATGCCGTCTACGGCCTCGGTAGGGGATGCGACCCTCTCGCTGCCTTTTTTTTTTAATTCATTGTTTTCAAAACGATAGCGACAGGTATAGACCTCTTTTTTGCGCGCATCCAGCAGTGGGCAGATCAGATAGGCATTTTGGGCACACTGCCAGGCTAGGGCATCGAGGCTTGAAACCCCGACCACCGGTTTGCTTAAGGAATAGGCCAAGCCCTTAATTGTGCTGATACCGATTCGCAACCCGGTAAAAGAGCCCGGGCCGATGGTTACGGCGAATCCATCCAGATCCTCAACGCTAAGGTCGGCTAGACCGCAGACCGTGTTGATCAGGTCCAATAAATGTCGGGAATGGGTTTGACTGTGGCCCCTGGTCAACTCCGCCAGCACTGATTCATCATCAACTATTGCAACACTGCAACTCCGCGTAGCCGTATCCAGTGCAAGGATTTTCATGGAAATCTGGTTTTGAGCCTTTGGTTTGACGAAGATGGTCGGTCGTTTCCGACTGCGGATCGCTGGTTGCTGGAAACGGGTCTCCGACATCCGCTTTCTGCCATCTGTTTGGTGACTTCTGTTTTCTGTTTTCTAACCTCTGTAATCCTGTCAACCAAAGAATCCGACAGAACGTCTTCCATGCGCCGTACTGGAATAAATGTGAGTCTGCGTTTAACGTTTTGCGGAATTTCGGTCAGATCCTTTTTGTTTTTTTCAGGAATGATGACCTTGCGGATTCCGGCTCGCAAGGCACCCAGCGCCTTATCTTTCAAGCCACCAATCGGTAGGACCCGGCCCCTCAGAGTAATTTCACCGGTCATGGCGACATCATTGCGAACCGGCCGATCCGTCAGAGCTGAGATCAAGGCCGTGGCCATGGCAATACCCGCCGAGGGACCGTCTTTAGGAATTGCTCCGGCAGGCACATGGATGTGAATGTCCAGATTGTCAAAGTCCTTTTTGTTTACGCCGAAAGAACCGATGTTGGCCCTGGCGTAAGTTACGGCAGCGCGGGCGGACTCCTGCATAACATCTCCGAGTTGTCCGGTGACGATCAACTCGCCCTTGCCGCCGATCAGAGTCGCTTCGACATAAAGCACCTCACCGCCGACCTGGGTCCAGGCAAGACCCGTTGCCAGGCCTACCTGACTTCCTTCCTGATCCATTTCCGGAATATATTTGGCAATTCCCAGAAATGTATGCAAGTTGCTTTTGGTTATCTGAAAAGTCTTTTTCTTGCCCTCCGCGATTTGGCGAGCTGCCTTACGGCAAATGGTGCCAATCTCGCGCTCAAGATTTCTAAGCCCTGCCTCGCAGGTGTATTCACAAATAATCTGTCGCATCGCGCCTGTGCTGATCGACATCATTTTTGGTTTCAAGCCGTTTTCCTTGATCTGACGGGGAAAAAGATGCTTCGCAGCGATGGCCGCCTTATCTTCCTCGGTGTACCCGGAAAGATTGATCACCTCCATGCGATCCAACAGGGCCGACGGTATCGTATCGGTTACGTTGGCCGTGAGAATAAACATGACCTTGGACAAATCAAAGGGCAAGTTGAGAAAATGATCGCTGAAATCCGAGTTCTGTTCAGGATCGAGGGCTTCCAGCAGCGCTGAGGACGGATCACCGCGAAAATCCGATCCCAGTTTGTCGATTTCATCCATCATGAAGATCGGGTTGTTGGTTCCGCACTGTTTCAGACCCTGTAAGATACGACCCGGCAAGGCACCGATGTAAGTACGGCGGTGTCCCCGGATTTCGGCCTCATCCCGAATACCCCCCAAGGAAATACGGACAAATTTTCGTTCCATCGCCCGGGCAATAGATTGGCCCAGAGATGTCTTGCCGACACCCGGCGGTCCCACAAAACATAGAATCGGTCCCTTCATTTTGGGATTGAGTTTACGAACGCTTAAATACTCCAGAATGCGATTTTTGACTGTTTCAAGCCCGTAATGATCTTTGTCCAAAACTTTTTGGGCCTTTAAAATATCGATCATATCTTTTGAGGACTTGCTCCAAGGC
>JBAVYC010000607.1:0-4349 GCA_049698595.1 Desulfobacterales bacterium
CATCAACGCCTCTTTCCTTGAGAAACTCAACCCTATCATCATAGGCAGAGGAAGTGATAATAATTTTGCCCTTCAAATCATCAACCGTATAATCTTCCAGATATTTAAAAAAATTATAATACGGGACCACGATGATCTGAGCTTTTTGCACGGCTTTGCGCATAATGTATTTATTTACCAAACGAAGAGGCATGGCCGAGGAAGAAAAGCGTTTGCTGGGTACCCATTGCAACACGCCGTGAATTCCGCCGGCGTAAAATTCAAGGTCTTTGATGGAATTTAAAAACTTCGGGATCCCGTTTTCAAGGACCGGGTCGGCAAAGCTGAGATTATCCGTGTATTCGGACATGACTTTTGCTATGGTGGAATTCGCCATTCCCGAGAAAAAAAACACTCTTGCATTGGTAAAATAATTACCTCCGAATTGAAACTGAAGATGACGCAAAGACCATTCATGTGCCACGGCACGCAAAGTTTCTCCGGTAGTCACGGGTATTTGCAGTTGAGATCCCAGCTTTTGCAATTCTTTGGTTTCTTTATTAATAAGGCCGGTTCCAATGGTGTAGGGAAATTTAACAGACCCCAAACCGACCGCATTCGCCTTTTTATTCCATTGCAATAGCAGGTCTTCGGCTTTTTCAAGGTCGCCATCCGTGCCAAAACGTCTGATATAAAAATTATGACCTAAAAATTTCCCCTTAAGTTCATAATCGTCGGTGTTTGGTCCCAGACTGATATTTACAATTTGTTTCACATGGTTCTCCTGGTTGGTATGGAAGCCATAAGCTCGGAAGCTGGAAAGCTGGGAGGCTATAAAATGGCTTCAAACATCTCGGCATCCCCGCTTCCAAGCTTTCTAGCCTCCAAGCATTAGGCTGGTGCATTCTTCCTTGCTGCAAGCGCAAGCTCTCTCACCTTGTCAATATCTTCATCCGTAAACACCCCATTCACCCCTGAAATGGCGGCAAGCTTCATACCATGTTTAAGACCCATTTTGTAAATCTCTCTCACCTTTTCCCATTCGATATCACGCCCGATGGTAAAGACTTCAAAGCGTCCTTCCAGGGCCAGAACAATGGTTTCGGCAAGACAGGCATAGACAACCTTGGGGGGTAGACCTATATTTTTCATTTCCGGATTACCCGGCAGTTCGATCTCTCCGGATTCAATTACCAGCACGTCGGGACGTTTGGCCACATCTTCGGGAGACAGGTCAAGGGGACGTGCTACATCCGTAATAACACAGCCGGGCTTGACTTTCATGATATCGAGGATCGCTTTACCGGCGCCGGAGGTTGCCGTGACAATGAGGTCCATGTCTTTTAAAAATTTTTCGGGATTGGTTGACATTCGAACATTAACATCAGGATCCTCTTGGAGGACCGCCTCTTTTAAGGCCAGCAGCTTGGCGGGATTACGGCCCACCATGCAAACTTCCTTAAAGGCCTTTGCCAGCAAGCGGCAGCAGACCGAACCGATAGCTCCGGTCGCCCCGAAAACCATTGTTTTGGCCTTGATTTTCTTTCCATTTTCAACCTTGATCAATCCCATTCGACGTACGGCGTCTGCGGCGGCCCAAAGTGCGCCGGATGCGCTGTAGGAGTTGCCCGTGGTAACGGGAATGTCCGCTTTTTTTGCCACGGTCACCCCGGCGTCTCCGACGACCTTGGTAAAGGCGCCAAGTCCCATGATCTGGGCACCCAGCCGCTTGGCCGTATTGGCGGCCTGTAGCAAACGCTTATAGGTAAATTCAGGACTATGGGCCAGCATTTCTTTAGGAGTCCCACCCACACTGATAAGCCAGCCTTCCGCTTCTACGCCGGTGGGTGATTTTATACCAGTCACTTTTGAATAAATCATCGGCGGCGAATAGGCCATGACCTTTTCCACCGCATCCATGAATACGGGAGGACTCACCCTTGACAGAATTTCAATGGAATCGACCTTTTTAAAATATTCCTGTGAAAGCGGATGGATAACAAATGCAAACCGGTTTACCCTTTTGGGGTCCCCGGAAGGATATACGATTCTGGGATCCATTTTCTGCTCGCTGATTATTTCCAGCAAATCATCAGCCCTGACCTGATCCCGATTCCTTCCCAGGGCCGCAAGGATCATGGCCTCAAGGACATTGTGCCCGACAACACGCTCTAGAATTTTAGGGGTTGTATCAATAACGACATCCACGCCCCTTTCCTTTAAAAAATCAATGCGGTCATCATGAGCAGTGGAAGTGATGATGGTTTTACCTCCCAGTTCTTCAAGGGTTGCCTTTTCCAAATACCCGAAAAAATCATAATACGGGACAGCGATGATATCTGCTTTTTGCATGGCTTTTCGCATGATGTATTCATTCCAGGCCCGTATCGGCATGACTGAAGATGAGAGACGTTTGCTGGGGACCCAATTAAGTACTTCATGTATTCCACCGGCATACAATTCAAGATCTTTGATAGAACTTAAAAATCTTGGGATCCCGTTTTCAAGAACCGGATCGGCAAACCTGAGATTTTCCGTGTATTCGGACATGACCTGGGCAATTTTGTGCTGGTCCAGACCGGAGAAAAACAGCACCTTGGCATTATTAAAATAGTTGCCGAATTTAAACTGGATAAAGCGAAGAGACCACTCAAAGGCAACGTCGCGCAAGGCACTTCCCATGGTTACCGGGGTTTGAATTGTGGACGAAAGTTTTTTTAATTTTTCAGCATGCCTTTGCGCCGAATGCATTGGGCCTATGGTTTTAGGAAATTTCATATTTCCCAGTCCGATGACGTCCGCACGGTTATCCCATGCCAGCAACATTCGCGCTGCTTTATCCATGTCGCCGTCGGTACCAAAGCGTTTGATGTTAAAATCCTGGCCTAAAAATTCCGAATCGAATTCATAATCCTTGCTGCTGGGTCCAAGGCTGATGCTGACTATCTGTTTCACTGTTTCCTCCAGCTTGCTTGCGGGTTGATTATCCCATAACCAGATGCCCCAGTCCCTTTTCCCTTAAAAAGCGTGGATACAGAGCATAAGCAGGTTTTAAAATCGGAAGGAGTTTAATGGTCTTGGGGACATTGCCTTTGGCGACCACCTGCCGGCGGGTTAAGGCCGTTACCAGATTGGCTTTGCCGTGCCAGAATTTATGAGCGAAATCCGCATTCATGGTCATGGTGACTTCAGGGCTTCCCTTGAAGTCTCCTTTATGGATAATTAAATCCTTTTTCCCGGCATCAATTGTAATGACTGCGGCAGGATTTTTGTACACGAACTGAATGCAAAGATCGGTTTTTTGCAGGGCCGGGCCGATTTCTGGATTATTTTTCAGCTCTTCATAAAAAGCCATAAAAACACTGTACAGCATATCTGTATCTTTAAAAACATTTTTCATTTCCTTTCCGCCGCGTTTTGACGCCAGCGGACGCAGGTCTTCTTCCGATACGGGCAGCGGTTCCACTCGGGTGTAGTATAATTTTTTGACGATTTTGATTATCGCATCACGATCGGGTTCCACGGGATTGTACAACATGGAACCATCTTCCATGGCGGTAGCGGCCACCTGCTCCAGTTTGGCCAGGTTGTCGGTGATCCCGGCATCTTTCAAGTTAAGCGGCATTTTAGTTAAATACGCAAGTTGGCGGGTTAAAATCCGTATCTTTTCCACGCCGGCTTCAGCGGCTTGCTTTCTGAACCATTGATCGATAAATAGCAGATTGCCGAGCGCTTTTGAAGCAAGGCCCCTTGCCCTGAAAGATTGGGTATCAACCCAATCCCTGAGAGAATCCACTGGAATTAACTTATTTTTAATAAAGTCCAGCCGACCGGATTCCAGCATGCTGCGGCCTTCACTAATGGCCTGTGGAAATGTGACACCCAAAGCCATGGCAATATCTGAATAACGCGCCAGTCTGGATTTTAAATTAAACTGCATGACTTCCGGTAAAACCAGTGCATTGGCCAGTCCATGCGGAATATGATAAACCCCGCCAAGCGCATGGGAGATGCCATGCACCATGCCCACCATGGAATGCGAAAAGGCCACACCCGCAAGAAAACTGCCAGCAAGCATAGCACCCCGGGCCATAAGGTCCTCGGGATGGGCACAGACCTGAAGGATATTGTTGCTGATAAGCTTGATTGCATGCAGCGCCAGGGCATCGGAGGCAGGCGACCATTCCTTGTCCACATAGGCTTCAATTGCATGGGTCAGGGCATCCATGCCCGTTGCGGCGGTCAGTTGGCCCGGCATCGAGACGGTGACTTCGGGATCGAGGATCGCCATCCGGGGCAGGAATTGCTCTTCGGCAAAGGGCAGCTTGACATCATTATCCGGATCGGCAATCACCGCCACCTTGGTCACT
>JBAVYC010000608.1:0-1661 GCA_049698595.1 Desulfobacterales bacterium
GACCAACACCGACGATCGGCTGGGAGTGGATAAATGGTCGGCTGGACCGGCCGCGGTAGCCTTGGCCAAACCGGGGCACTGGCTCTTCGGAGCGCTCACTCAAAATGTTTGGTCCTATGCCGGTGACAGTGATGAATCGGACGTTAATTTCTTTTTACTCCAGTATTTTATCAATTACAATTTCAAAAGCGGGTGGTACCTCTCATCGACGCCGACCATCACTGCGGACTGGGAAGCAGACAGCGACGACCGCTGGACAGTGCCATTCGGTGGCGGTGTCGGTCATCTGGTTAAATTCGGAAAACAACCGGTGGATCTCAAGTTACAGGGATTTTACAACGTTGAAAAACCCAAAAACGCGAATGATTGGAGCCTGCAGTTTCAGGTTAAGCTGTTATTCCCCAAAAAAGCCAAAGCGGCGGACAGTACTCAATGAGTTCGGAACGCCCAGTATGGGCGTTGCCGGTACTGGGACATATGTCGTTGCGAGCGATGCATCTACATCATTTCACAATGCAGCCGGGATGAGGTGGATCAAAGGCAACGAGTTGATGGGCACGGGTGGATTGCTAAATGCAATAAAAGCAAGAGCTTGGCGATTGAATCTTACTACAAGAACCTATATTTAATGAGGAGGTAAAGAAGATGCAAAGGATAATCATCGTGTTAACGCTATCCATAATTGTCGGTGTGATAGCACATTCTCCCGCGTTGGGTGGAGAGTATGATAGTTTTGATTTTTCCGGCAGAAATTTGGACTGGAACTCTGGATTTTTGTTGAAGGACAATCAGCTATTGTTTGCCAATGCATCAGAAACAAGCGCAGGTGATGGTAACAAAGCATCTGCAACAGCCGGCAAGAAAGAACCGAGCGAGGAGGAAATTGCCGAGGCGATCAATAACCCTCTTTCATACCTTTACCTGCTTTGGGTTCAAAATGATACTATGTGGTTCTCAGGTGACGCGCTCGACAAATTAGATGAAGATGACAAAGTGATGAATACGACCCTTATTCAACCCATTATGCCCATTCAGCTGACTGAGAATTGGAAAGCGATATTTAGACCGATTATTCCAATTAACAGCTTCGATACCATTTCCGGGCTGGACGTCATCGAAAGCGAAGAGGAGGACCCCGCTCTGGCTGCGGACTTTGACCGCGAAACCGGATTGGGGGACATCGTCCTTTGGACGGCCTTTTCCAATCGATATAAACCACCGAATGTTTTTGGATTCGGCCCCACAGTTATGATGGATACGGCCTCGGATGATTCGCTTGGCACCGGGAAATGGAGTGCCGGTCCAATGGCACTGGCCTTCCACATAGGGGATAAATGGATTTATGGGGCTGTGGCGCAGCATTGGTGGTCGTTTGCCGGAGATGACGACCGGGATAGCGTCAATTTGACTGATGTTCAATATGTTTTGCGCTACCGGGTGACACCCATGACCAATATCGGGTTTGGTCCCAATATACGAATTAACTGGGATGCAGACAGCGACAATAAATGGAGTGTCCCGCTAGGGCTCGGTGGCGACACTTTGATCAAACTCGGCCCGCTTCCAGTAAAAATCGGTTTCGAAGCCTATTATTATGTCGAGAAACCGGATGATTTCGGTCCTGAATGGCAATTTCGCTTTCTGTTCGTTCCTGTTATACC
>JBAVYC010000609.1:0-2273 GCA_049698595.1 Desulfobacterales bacterium
TCCTTGGAGATGTCGGTTTATCACTTTTTAATAGCACGGAGAGCGCTACTTCAGGGAAACTTGGAACGCGGATGTGCCCACGTTAAATTGAGTCTGGATTTAGTAAAAAAAGTCGGCGCATTTCAGAAAAGATGCTGGCCCCTTCTGGTTAAAGCGCAGGTCATGCATGGGCTGCATAAACATAAGCAAGCCAATGATGACCTGACGCAGGTTTATACAATTGCTAAACAAACCAAAAGTAGGTTGTTCGAATTTTATGCGAGAATGATAGAAGCCCAGTTCGCATTTGATCTTGGAAAGCAAGCCGATGGATTAGAATCACTTCGCCAGGCTTTAACGTTTGGGAAAGAGCAACATTATTTGAATACTTTTATAGATCAGCCCGCTGTGACGGCAAAGCTCTGCGCCAGAGCATTGGAGGCCGGAATCGAAGTGGAATATGTGCAGGAAATCATCCGGCGCCGGCAGCTGATTCCCAGTGAGCCGCCGGTTCATCTCGAAAACTGGCCCTGGGTATTGAAGGTTTTTACATTGGGACGTTTTGGATTGGTAAAGGATGGAAACCCGCTGCAGTTTACCCGCAAAGCACAGGAAAAACCCCTGGCCCTGCTGAAAGCGTTGATCGCCTTTGGCGGTCGGGAGGTGCATGCAGAGCAGATTGCCGATGCGCTCTGGCCGGAGGCAGATGGTGATCTGGCCCATAAATCCGTTGCAACGACCCTTTGGCGCTTGCGCAAGTTAATCGGCTATCCGGATGCCATCCAGCTCAGTGATAAAAAGCTGACATTGGATCCGAGGTACTCCTGGGTGGATGCATGGGCTTTTGAGCGTATCATCCGACAGGCAGAGTCGGCCTGGAAGCAGGGGATGAAAGAAAACGACATGGCATATGCCATTTCCCTGGTTCAAAAAGCTCTCGATTTTTATCAGGGCCCCTTTCTGGCTGCTGAAGCCAACGCGTACTGGGCCATCTCTTTGCGGGAGCGTCTGCAAAACAGATTTTTACGGACGGTAAAACGATTGTGTGAGTACTGGAAGCAAATCGGGCAGCATGAAAATGCCGTGGAGTGCTTTCAGCGGAGTATCGAGGTGGATGATCTTGCTGAAGATTTTTACCAGGATCTCATGACATGTTATTGGCAGCTGGGTCGCAGGACCGATGCGCTCTCGATTTATGAACGCTACAAAGAGACTGTTTCTACTAAATTAGGGGTTGAGCCTTCACCGGAAGCCAACCGTTTAAGAGAAGCTATTGTATCGGAATTGAATTCAAACACTTAAAGATAATATTAACCATCACCTTACCATCTTTGCCCTTTGATTACCCTGCGGGTTCTATTTTTAGAAAAAGTCATTTTTTCTTATTTATCACCAATGTGTGATCTATATGTAATCGGATCTCGCGTATCTTCCCTAATTAAGTGGTACTTATCCAATAAGAGACCCAAACTGCCAAGATTCAGGATGCGATTTTATATTTACAATAAATTGAGATGATGGGTGAAAAAAATGTTTCAAAAAATCATTCTGGCTTTCAAATTCAGCGCGGCCTGCCGGTCAGCACTTGAAACAGCAATAAAACTGGCCATGGTTAATGATTCAGAACTTTTGGTGTTTCATGCGCTGGACTACCGGCTAAAAGAAATGGATGATCAAGATCCTGAATTGATTAACATCACCCGGGAAATGCAACAAAAATTCGAAACCGATATCAAACCGCATCTGGCCGATTTTCCCAAATTTACATTCGGATACTCGCCGACCGATCCAGCTCTGGAAATATGCAAAATCGCCCGCCAGACACAAGCCGACCTAATTCTGCTCGGATGTCACGATGAGCCGGAAAAGCCCCAATTGGCACGGCTTGATTATGTGGGCATGACCATACTCGAAAAAGCACCTTGCCCGGTGATGCTAATCCCGCCCTAGCCGGGAAGATGTTTTTATTCTAACACTGAAAAGATGGAATATTCCATAAATCTTCAATTCCCCGTTAAAGCGGGATCATTGCTACGCTACCACCGGATTACCAGGGTTGGGAAAAGGAGAATTAAATTGGCGCAAAAAAAGGTAAATTGCTGGGAATTCAAGAAATGCGACAGACAACCGGGCGGTAAAAACGTTGAGGATTTCGGCGTATGCCCTGCGGCAGTTGACGCATCTTTTAACGGCATCAACAACGGCAAAAACGCCGGCAGAATCTGCTGGGCAGTTGCCGGCACTTGCTGCGGTGGAAAGGTGCAGGGAACATTTGCCGAGAAACGTCGATCCTG
>JBAVYC010000610.1:0-1987 GCA_049698595.1 Desulfobacterales bacterium
GACGCGATCTCATCCTCACCCTGAAGGCAGACGCCGCCTTCCGGGGGCAGGTATTTGAGCATGGCGTTATATACGGTGGTGGCCGGTGTGATGGGGTAGCCGGCAAAAAACCGGCAGCCGGCAGCCAGGGCCCCCAGTGCGACCGCCTCATTGCCTTCGATGAAACTCAGTGCCATTTCAATCCTCCGTAAAATATATTATCCTAAATTTGATCAAATTTAGGATCAAACGAATCCACCCATAGCGAACCCGAATTTGGGTGTCAATAATTTTTAATATAATCGGAGAACGTCAAAGGAATTCGAGGCGCCCACCCCCTGATTCGGCGTAACGCATCAAAGGGTGGGCGATATAAAGCGGTTGGACGGCTATTTGAAAAATTTTACGCCCTGCTGGTAACCTTCATCGACGTAGGACTTGAAATTGTTGCGGCTGGTCTTGTATGCGTCGACGCAGCTGTCATAGATCTTGCGGCTTTCGCCGGGCATCCAGTCAGCCTTTTCCATCATGGTGTTACCGATCTTCTCAACCTGGTCCTGGAACTGCACCGCGGTTTCAAAGGCCGTGTTAAAGAGCGTTTGATTGAATTTGATCATTTGCGGAATGACGTTTTTCTGGTCCACCTGGAGCCTCCTTATTTGTTGTTGTTGGTTTTTTTGGCTTTGGCGGGTGTCGCCGCCTGGGGCGCATCCAGCATTTTTTCATAAACGACAAAACACTGGTCGACATAAGCGCTGAACCGTTCACGCTCCTGTTTCATGAGCGTGCGCCAGTTTTCAAGGGCTTGTCGGCTTTCCTGTGGCATCCACGCAGCCTGGTCCATCAACTGGTCTACGGTCGTGGACGTTTGCGTCTGCGCAAAATCCCACATGCTCTGAAAATTATTGACGGCTTGTTTTTGATAGGCAAGCATCTGTCGGGTGACGTTCAAGGGTTCCATCTGGTTTTCCTCCTCCTGTTGATTAAGCTATTATTATTGTGCGACGCGAAACATTTATTTCTATCTTTTAATCCATATATTTGGCAAATTTTATAGAATGTCAAGTAAGTTTTTTTGCATTGCGACATAATTGTGAGGCAGCTGATCAAGCGGCACACATCTGTGTGGCATGTGGAGGCGCCAAGTGCCGAACCGGCCCCAGGTCAATGTTTTTGGCTTGCGAACTTTTGCCGGGCAGGCTAATATGAATCACATAAATGATTGTGCCACTCATGTGTGAAACACCATTCGTTCTCGCCGCTTCTATTTGCTGAGCCTTGCTGACGTTACTCTTCTGCGATAAACGAACACAAACAAACCGTCGGATTGCCGACTCCTCGACAGGCGTTGCACATTTATCCATGATCACTGTTAGAGACCCGTGTTTACTTCGGGTATAAAGGACTCTCCGGGGATATCCGGTTGCCGGGCACCCATTTTACCCATGATGGGGTTGCAACAGACCGTACCCCTGGACCATGCCTACCAAGGAGGTGTGACATGACAGACAAACGGGAAGAACATCACCGTGATGAAAATAAGACCGGAGCGGCCAAGGATCATAACCAGCGCCAAACGAACCGACGCGAACGAGAGTGCGAGGGATATACATATATAGAAATGGTCGGCTGGATGGATCGTCGTGAAAAATGCCGTCGGGATGATGACCGTATCAGCGAATGATTGCTCTGGAACGCATGATAGCCGCCATACAAAACAATCAGATTGCGGCTTATTTCAAGGCCACCGAATTATTTGTGCATTGCAACATTTAGATATTGACAAGGCTGCCCTGCAGCTTATAATGGACACCGACGAACATGCGCGCACCAGCGGATGGTCGGTTCCCACAGAGAAGCCAAGGCCCTTCAAGTCCTTCGATTGAGCGGATTAAAGGTGTGCTTTGATTTGTGGCCGAGAGACCGGTGTCACAACCACACGGCCGCATCTCGGCGTCGCTGATGGTTGCAGCCCGCGATTGTGTGTCGTAACTTATTTATGAACCAA
>JBAVYC010000611.1:0-2101 GCA_049698595.1 Desulfobacterales bacterium
AATAATCGCCTTTACAAGTCTTTTCGGACTGCGAATCCTGTGATTCTGGCCGAAGAATTTGTCATGGGAGAAGAATACAGTTGCGATTTTGTAATTGAAAACGGCCGGGTGGAAGTTATCCGGCTTACCAGCAAGATACTGTCTTCCCGGGGACCTTTCGGAACGGCATTGGGTTACCTTCTGCCCGGTTCTTTACCTGATGCAATTAAGGAGTCTGACTATAGACAGACGCTTTATCAAAGTGCGCTGGCGCTGGGAATAAACCGGGGCATCTGTATGCTGGACTTTATGGTATGTAAAAACCAGATCGTATTGCTGGAGTTGTCACCGCGGCCCGGTGGAGACTGTCTGCCGTATCTGCTGCGACGATGCTGGAATCTGGATATGATCGCGCTGTATCTTGATTTTTGTCAGCAGCGACCTTGGCGGCTTCAAAAACCAGCTAATCCGAACCCGTGCCTGGGTTTGCGCTTGCATGCGGGGCGCAGCGGATGCTTGAAAAAAATCGATACACGTCAACTGCAGCATGATAGCCGTGTGCGCGAGATTCACCTGACCCGCCAACCGGGCCATCGGATCAAGATGCCCCCGGATGACTATGATTCATGGGTGCTGGGGCACATCATCTTTGATCTCGATGTTGATATTGCGCTGGAGGCTCAAGGCCGGGCACTTCTTGAAAAGCTTGTCGTGGAGGTTGTATAATATTTGATGACAACGAAGCCACCTGATTTACAACAAAAACTGAAAGCGATGCTATCGCAGTCCACCCCATTGTTACCGGCCGAAGAGTTGTGCGCGTTTGTGGAATATTATTTTGGCCAGCGGGATCGTTATCTGCAGATTCTGGCCCAGCACCCGGCTCCGTTATACCTTCAGGAGTCGGCGGTTTTAACGGCCAGAGCACTTCAGCTGCAGAAGGCCTTCCAGAATTTTTTGCCTTCGGTTGCCTTCTATTACGCGGTCAAAAGCAACAATCATCCAGATCTGGCCAGGATTTTACTCGAAGAGAATTTCGGGCTGGATGTTTCCAGCGGGCTTGAGTTGGAGATGGCATTAAACATTGGCGCCCGTGATATTGTTTTTAGCGGTCCCGGGAAAACAGGAGCAGAACTGCAACTGGCGGTGGCCCATTCCGATCAGGTAGTGATACTGATGGACAGCTTCGGTGAACTGCACCGGTTGGAAGGCATTGCCGCGCAGTTGAAACGACGTGTCCGCTGCGGCGTGCGCTTAACCGTCAACCCCAATGGCCTGTGGCGTAAATTCGGCATCGCCCCCCGGGACCTGTCTGCCTTTTGGGATGAAGCCCGCCGATGTCCCCATCTACAACTTCAAGGACTACAATTTCACTCGAGTTGGAACCTTTCTCCGGATCCGCAGATCGAGTTCATCCGAATCCTTGGCAAGGTACTAGCTGATATGCCTGCATCATCTCGCAGGCAAATTGAGTTCATCGATATCGGAGGCGGCTATTGGCCGGCCCAGGGCGAGTGGCTGCAGCCGGTCGGAACACCGGAGGGCAGGCTGAGGGAGGCCCTGGGGCAGTCGCCTGGTATGTTTAAAACCCATCACCGCTTGCCGGCCATCGGACTTGAAGAATTTGCCGGACAACTCAGCGCTGCGATTCATGAGCATCTTTTCAGCGTCGTCCCATGCCGGATTTGTCTGGAGCCGGGCCGTTGGATCTGCAACGATGCAGTGCATCTGCTGATTTCAGTAGTTGATAAAAAGGCTCCGGACCTGGTCATCACAGATGCCGGTACCAACACGGTCGGTTGGGAACGCTTTGAGACCGATTATTTTCCAATTTTGAACCTGACGCGTCCATCCCTTTATGAAAAACCCTGCCATATCCTCGGTTCATTGTGCACCCCCCATGACGTCTGGGGCTATATGTATTTTGGTGATGATATTCAACCCGGCGACATTCTGATGATTCCCACCCAGGGTGCTTATACCTACAGCTTGAGACAAAATTTTATTAAACCATTGCCCGCTGTGCATACGATTTAGCCCCCACCGAAATTTGCTTTAAATTCTTTACCATGAGGTCTTTATCTGATAGTAATTGAAGCATTCAATCATAGCGGGTAGCCTG
>JBAVYC010000612.1:0-1707 GCA_049698595.1 Desulfobacterales bacterium
TGAGGACGCGTACAATACCTTTAAATGGCAAATTCCGGAATTTTACAACATCGGGATCGATATCTGCGATAAGTGGGCCCGGCAGCGCCGCCGCCTGGCTTTAATCTATGAGAATGAGAAAGGACACCTCGAAAAGTATACCTTTTGGGATTTGAAAAATCTTTCCAATAAATTGGCCCACGGGCTGAAAGCCTTCGGCCTTGGTAGCGGTGATCGACTGGGGATCCTTTTGCCGCAATGTCCTCAAACGGCGATCAGTCACATTGCGTGCTATAAGGTCGGCGCTGTTGCCATTCCGCTTTTCACCCTTTTCGGTACCGACGCATTGGAATACCGCCTTTCAAACAGTGAGGCCAAGGGGCTTGTAACCGATGCGGCCAATTTACCGAAGATTATGGAAATTTGGCAAAACCTGCCGCATTTAAAAACCGTCCTGGTGACCGAAGGTGAAAAACCGGAGAAGGTGCTGAGTTTTCGGGAAGTGGTCGAAAAAGGGTCTTCTGAATTCCAGGCGCTAAAAACCAGAGCGGATGATGCGGCCCTGATTATTTACACCTCGGGCACCACTGGGCCTCCCAAAGGGGCACTGCACGCCCATCGCACGCTGCTGGGGCATCTGCCGGGGGTCGAGTTCCCCCACAATTTTTTTCCACAAGAAGATGATCTTTTCTGGACCCCGGCGGACTGGGCCTGGATCGGGGGGCTGATCGATGTGCTGTTTCCGAGCTGGCACCACGGTATCCCGGTGGTGGCGCATCGCGCCAGAAAATTCGACCCTGAAGAAGCCTTCCATCTGATCGCCAAACACAAAATACGCAATGCCTTTATGCCGCCCACAGCCTTAAAACTAATGCGGCAGGTGCAAGATCCCAAAAGCCGCCACAGCTATCGTATGCGCAGCATCGGCAGCGGCGGCGAAACCCTGGGGGAGGAGTTGCTCGACTGGGGCAGGGAAGTGATGGGATTGACGATCAATGAATTCTACGGTCAAACCGAGTGCAATCTGATTGTGGGCTGTTGTGCGGACATCATGGAGATTCGTCCCGGTTCCATGGGCCGGTCTATTCCGGGGCATGAGGTTGATGTTATTGATGCGCAGGGGAATCCGGTGAAAGACGGAACCGTGGGGGAAATTGTGGTGAAGCGTCCCGATCCGGTCATGTTTCTGGAGTACTGGCGGCAACCGGACGCTACCCGTAAAAAATTTATCGGTGACTGGCTCTTAACCGGGGATTTAGCCAAAAAAGACCCAGACGGGTATTTCTGGTTCCACGGTCGCACGGACGATGTCATCACCAGCGCCGGTTATCGCATCGGGCCGGCCGAAATCGAGGACTGCCTGATGAAACACCCGGCCGTAGCCATGGTGGCGGTTGTCGGAAAACCGGATGAAGTTCGTACCGAAATTGTGAAAGCCTTTATCGTACCCAAAGCGGAGGTGACGCCGGGACCGGATGTTGAAAAGGATATTAAGGCATTTGTAAAGACTCGCCTGGCCGCCCATGAATATCCGCGTGAAATTGAATTCGTCCATGAATTGCCCATGACCGCGACCGGGAAAATTATGCGTAAGGAACTTAAAAAGCGAGAAATACAGACTTCATAACCAATTGCTGAAAAAAAATATCTACTATAATTTATTGATTTTATCCTCTAATCCCGTAATTCCTCAAATCTGCCAGAAAATGCATCACTTCTCATCAAAGA
>JBAVYC010000613.1:0-4465 GCA_049698595.1 Desulfobacterales bacterium
CCAACCCAACCTACAAAATCTAACGTGGCCCAAAATAGAACCAGCACCTACTTTTGAAATGAAGTTTCACATAAGGGAATTACGATACACCGGGAAACCAAGCAAACATCGAGGCGTCTTTAACGCCGCACTCAAATGACATCGTATCCCTGAATACTGAAAAGAAGATACAATGGTTGCCCTATTTGAGAAAAACGAAATTAACGGTATGACCCTGTCGAACCGTTTTATTCGATCGGCGACCTGGGAGGGCATGGCAACGGCTGAGGGTGCCTGCACACCCCCGATGATCGATCTTATGGGCGATCTGGCCGCAGGGGAGGTGGGCCTTATTATTACCGGGCATGCCTATGTTCGTGAGGACGGTCAACATTCTCCCCGGCAGCTCGGGATTCACCAGGACACGCTTATCTCCGGACTTCAAAACCTGACTCGATCCGTTCACGGACATGGCAGCAAAATCGTTTTGCAGCTCGGCTTTGGTGGCGCTTATCTATCAAAGTCCAGAATCAGGAGGATGTCCCCTCAGGATTTTCAAGAGCTGGCCGAAGTTTATGGCCAGGCCGCTGTAAGGGCCAGAAAGGCCGGATTTGACGGTGTGCAGATTTTCGCAGCCCATGGATTTTTCCTCAGTCAAATGCTCTGTCCGCGGTACAATGATCGCACTGATGAGTATGGCGGCGTAATTGCCAATCGGGCCAGGGCCCTTTTGGAGGTGCTTGATGCCATACGAAACGCTGTGGGCCGAAACTACCCGGTGCTGGTGAAACTCAATTGCCGGGATTTCGTCGATAACGGCCTTACCCTGGAAGATTCTGTCCTGGCAGCAAGCATGCTAGAAAAGGCAGGGATCGATGCGATCGAGCTCAGTGGGGGTCTCCTGAACAATCCCAACATCATGCGGAGCAAAATTGATCCTGAAGATACCAAAGGCTATTTTCTTTCTGAAGCCCGGGTGTTTAGGGAAAAGATTCAGGTTCCTCTGATTCTGGTGGGCGGGATTCGATCTTACGAAGTGGCCCGGGAGCTTGTGGAAGAAGAAGTTGTGGATTACATTTCAATGTCCCGCCCTTTTATCCGGGAGCCCGGGCTGATTAAACGCTGGCGGGCCGGTGACCTGCGCGAGGCCACCTGCGTATCCTGCGACAAATGTTTTGAGCCCATCAAAAGAGGTGCAGGGGTATCTTGCGTGCCGGTGGAACCGCAAGCGACCGAAACGTTTTTCCCGCAATTATCTGAGGTCGTGCCTGCCAGTCCACCGCATCCGCCCGGTACGAGTTATAAGATCTCAATTGGCCTTGAGGACTGGGAATTAAATTATATACCGGTTATAAAGATTCAAATGCTTTCAAATGGGCAGATATTGGAACGGAGCCCGTCATTTCCTTTAGGAACGCAGGATCATCAGAAAGTAACGCAGGCGATTGCCGATCTTTTAGAAAAACACACGAATCTGTAAATACTGAGGCTGGTAAAGCGTATGGGGAGCAAAAAAAGCAGGAAAGGATATACGCAAGTTTACACGGGCAATGGAAAGGGAAAAACCACGGCCGCCATTGGTTTGGCTATCCGGGCGGCCGGCGCCGGATTAAAAGTGTTTATTGCCCAGTTTATCAAAATGGGAGATTACAGCGAAATTAAAGCCTTAAAGCGGTTTTCCGATTTGATTACCGTGGAGCAGTTCGGTCTCGGACGTTTTACGAACGGCAAACCGACGCCGGAAGACATCAAAGCCGCTCAAGAGGGGCTTGAAAGGGTAAAGTCCGTCATGGTTTCGGATGAATATAACATCATCATCATGGAAGAAGCCAACGTGGCAGCAATGTTGGGACTTTTCGCGGTACAGGATCTGCTTAGAATAATTATTAACAAACCGTATGATAAGGAACTGGTTATCACCGGGCGTGGCGCATCTCCCCGGATCATTGAGACTGCAGACCTGGTGACCGAAATGAAGGATATCAAGCATTATTACCAAATAGGTGTCCGCGCCAGGGTCGGCATAGAGAAATGAAGATTTATTCCCATGAGGTTTATTTCCAGAACCCCTTAAGGTGAAGCTCAGGGTCGTGCCCTCTGTGCCCGGATTATAGGCTAATTGGAGGGAGCTGGCAGCTTATTGATAAATTTAAGGATACAGGCTTTGAGCTCCTCCACGCTGGGAGTTGTCTCAAAAACCAGCTCACCCTCGATAGCTATGGAAGGTATGGGCACAAGCCTTCCTATGGCTTTCGAAAATTCAGTGAATCTTCTGGCGCCCCCAAGATCTTTGGTCACCACCTTGTCCCAGGTCAGGATATTTTCAAATTCCGGTGCAACCGACTCGACCACACGGGTCATATAGACACAGGGGATTCAGTGCTCGCCTTCGTGAAATACTTCTAAATGAATTTTTTTCGTATCCATTTCTATCTTTTATCGAGCTAACCCTTTTCCAAAAGAACTTCTTCAATAGCCTCCTCCAATTCAAATTTAGGGGGAATCGCATCAAAAAAGAGTTCTCCGTTAATAAATAAAGAAGGAACGGGGGCAACGCGGCAATGCCGGTAAACGCCTTCTTCCCCAAACAGAGAGCGGGAAAGCTCCAGAAATCGTTCTTTACCGACGCCTTTCATGAATTCGACACGATGGTATTCAACATAGTTGTCGTATTTCGGCATCACCTCGCGGACGGCTTCATCCATGTAAACGCAAGGCAGACAATAACTCGCTTTATACATCACTTCGATCAATATTTTTTTGGGGTCCGCAGCTGTCATATTAAACGGTGACCTTCGGCAAGAAAGAACGGTTTTAATTCAAAAGGACGGCATTGTCGCAATCAACGTGCCTTTTAGGTTGTCAACATAGACCAAATAACATAGTAATTGTAAAATTTCAACGGGATTCATGGTTGTGGATGGTCTTGTGTAACTCAACAAATGAGATACCGAATATGACATGCGAATGTTACCAAGTTGACATTTTTTCCGCTTTTAAATAAATATGAATTGTTATGTTGATAGATCAGAAAATTGAACAATTTGTTAAAAGGGAAGGGCGGAGACCAAGGATCCTGGTTAGCAGTATGGGCCAAAAACGTCACGATCAAAATACCAGGCAGCTTGCGACCCTTTTTGCCGAAACGGGGTTTGATGTTGATATTAGTCCGCTGCATCAGACACCCCGGGGAACTGCCCGGATGGCGATTGAAAATGATGTCCACATTATCTGTTTTTTAAGCACTGAAAACAACCATAAAAAGCTGGTCACGGAACTGGCCAAGGTGCTCATGGCAGAGAACGCTGAAAATATAAGAATTGTAATCGGAGGAGCCATACCCCGGTCTGATTATGATTTTCTTTATGGCGCTGGTGTCGATCAACTTTTAAATTCGGTACAGATAGATACGGAAGCGGTAAAACAACTCTTAGACCTGTTCGAATAATCTGGAAACGGTAGTTAGCATGGAAACTCAAGATTACATTGACGGTGTTTTGAAGCAAAACAGGCGTATCGTTGCAAAAACGATCACTTTAATTGAAAGCTCGCTGGCCGCACATCAAGAGAAGGCCAAAACAATTGTCGATGCGCTCCTACCCTATGCCGGCCAAGCGGTGCGGATCGGCATAACGGGAGTGCCGGGTGTCGGAAAAAGCACCTACATCGAAAGCTTTGGACTGCAGCTGGTGAAGCAAGGTCATCGGGTGGCGGTGCTTGCGGTCGATCCCAGCAGCTCAAAAAGCGGCGGCAGCATAATGGGCGACAAAACCCGTATGGAAAGGCTTTCTCTGGAGCAACAGGCCTTTATACGGCCATCTCCTTCAAGCGGCACTCTGGGAGGCGTCGCTCGACGGACCAGAGAAACCATGATTGTTTGTGAAGCTGCCGGATTTGACATCATTATTGTGGAAACAGTAGGCGTGGGTCAATCAGAAACCACAGTGGCATCCATGGTCGATTTTTTCCTGGTGCTGATGTTGGCCGGAGCGGGAGACGAGCTACAGGGTATTAAAAAAGGCGTTCTCGAACTGGCGGATGCCATAGCCATTAACAAAGCCGATGGCAACAATATCGAGCATGCCAAGAAAGCAAAGATCGAGTATGAAAAGGCATTGAACCTATTAACGCCTTCATCTAAGATCTGGTCTCCCCCGGTGCTTACCTGCAGCGCGGTTACCCTGGACGGAATCGACAAAATATGGCAAACCATTTTGGACCACAGGAAAAAGCTTGAGAGTTCGGGTGAATTGGCTGACAAACGCAGAAAGCAGGCCCTTGACTGGTTATGGGCTTTAGTGGAAGAGGGGTTAAGAGAGCGATTTTATAGAAATCCGGATGTTAAAAAAATTTTGGCTGAAATAGTTGCAGCGGTTGAAAAAGGAGAAACCGCTCCCACGGCCGCCGCCCAACAATTGCTAGATCTGCATGATGTCTAGCTTACCCTGCATGACCGTGACGCCTCGATAATTTCACCCCTTAACGC
>JBAVYC010000614.1:0-1630 GCA_049698595.1 Desulfobacterales bacterium
CTTTTAATCGAACCACTTTGAGCATTGAGCATTGAATCTTGAGCTCCACACTGAAACACCGGCTGCAAATGCATGGGTTTCCAAACCGGACGCGCTTCAATATTCTCATCCTCCAATGCCACCCGCACCGCCTCCCGATCCGTGCCGAATTTTTCCGACGAAATAAGAATTACCGTCAGCCAACGGTTTGATTTACCAAATGGCGCTTCCGACATGAACTCAATTCCCTCGACATTTTGAAGGGCTGCTTTGTATTTCTTAAATATTTGTCGCTTTGCCCGTACTCTTTCGTCCAATACATTGAGTTGCCCTCTGCCTATTGCAGCCAGAATATTGCTCATTCTGTAGTTAAAGCCGATTTGTGAATGCTCGTAATGAGGGGCATCATCACGGGCCTGCTGGGACAGAAACCGGGTTTTGTTGATAAAGCCTGCATCCTCGGAAGTCAGCATGCCCCCTCCCGAAGTCGTAATGATCTTGTTGCCGTTAAAGGAAAAAACCGCCGCCTTGGCGCCCGCACCTGCACTGCGCCCTTTATAGGTCGCGCCCAACGCCTCGGCAGCATCTACGATAACCGGGATTTCATAAGGTGCGCAGATTTCCAGAATCCTGTCGTAATCAGCGCATTGCCCGTAAAGATCCGTCGGTACCACGGCTTTGGGCAGCCGGCCGCGTTCCGCACAACTGTTTAGTTCCTTGGCCAGCAAATCAGGATCCATGTTCCAGGTTTTATAATCCGCATCAATAAAGACAGGTTTAGCCCCTAAAAATGTCACGGGGCTGACACTGCCAATAAACGTCAAGGTAGAAACAAAAACTTCATCGCCGACCCCCACGCCCAGCTCGCAGAGAGCTAAATGCATGGCTGCCGTACCGCTGGATAGTGCTACAGCATGGGTGGTTCTGATCTTTTGAGCAAACTCCTTTTCAAAGGCATCCACCTGGGGGCCCAGTGGCGCAATATAATTGCTTTCAAAGGCCTCCTTAAGATATTTTTGCTCATAGCCGCTCATATGCGGCGGCGAGAGAAAGATACGTTCTGGTTTCATGGTGTAAAAATCTTCAATTTAATCTGTGAGTCCGTGTAATCTGCGGATCTTTATTTTACTTTAGCCGGCACGCCGACAGCGATAGCATCATCGGGAATATCAGCGTTAACAAAACTAAAAGCACCAACCACTGCATTTTCACCCACTGTAACGCCCGGCATGATGACGCTGTGGCTACCAATTCTGCAATTCTTCTTAAGCGTTACGGTTCCCGTTTTGTTGTCTATGGTCGAAATGGAATAAATTGAGCAATGTGAGCCGATTTGGACATAATCTTCAATCGTCACCTTGTGTTTGGCATTTATATAGGTAAATGCGCCTATATCTGTTTTATAACCAAGGCTGAGATTATCTTTGTGCTGAACCACCCAATTGTATTTTGTAAGCTTCCCGTCCTCAATTTCAGGATATTCCCAGTTTTTGAATCGGAATCTATCACTCATTTTATTGCATACTTTCTGTGATTTTTCATCCATTTAGCCATCTGTGTTGATGCGCGTATTCTGCGGATTGAACTCTTCTGCAGTTGCCTGGCCCGGTTGGTTAATTCCCTCTCGCTTTAGTATTTTCAAGACTGTCAG
>JBAVYC010000615.1:0-2533 GCA_049698595.1 Desulfobacterales bacterium
GCCCATTGGGTGAAACGGATTTATAACCAGATGAAAACACGATCCTTTTGATACGAGCTGTCTGGGCTTCTTCAACCCAGAACGTTGAACCCTGAACCGCTCAACCTATGTTTTATTTACTTTAAGCAAGGAGATTGACATGAAGTTCTTGAAAGTAAACATGATTGACAAAACAGTAACTGTCGAAGATGTGCCACAGGAGTACCATGGGCTCGGAGGCAGAGGCCTGACATCCATAATGATCAATGCAGAGGTTCCGGCAACATGCGACCCGCTTGGGCCGGAAAATAAACTCATTTTTGCGCCCGGGCTGCTGAGCGGGACGAATTTGGTCAACACCAGCAGACTTTCCGTGGGGGCTAAAAGTCCACTGACCGGAACTATCAAGGAAAGCAATGCCGGTGGAACGGTCGCCGCGGCCCTGGGACATTTGGGGATCTCAGCGATAATCGTTGAAGGCCAGGGATCTGAAGGGGACCTTAGCATCCTCAGGATCGATGAAAACGGAATGGCGAGCTTTGATACCGCTGCAGCGTACAAGGGGATGCGGACGTATGGCCTCGTGGAAAAGTTGCTTGCGACCTATGGAGAGAAAAACGCTGTGCTTTGTATCGGACCGGCAGGCGAGCAAAAATTGACCGCAGCCTCCATCCAGACTTCCGACATCGACGGCCGGCCATGCCGGGCGGCAGGGCGCGGTGGTTTGGGTGCCGTCATGGGAGCCAAAGGGCTCAAGGCCATCGTGGTGGACCAGCGTGGGAAAAGTACCGATGCCATCGCCGATCCCGAAGCATTCAAAGCAGCTGCCAAAGCCTATGCCAAAGCCGTCAAGGAACATCCTTTCAGCGGTCAAATGATGCCGGCCCTCGGCACCGCCGGGCTGGTGGCCCCGATCAATTCCATGGGCGCATTTCCCAGTTACAATGCCACCAAGGGTGTGCTGGACGGCTGGGAGAAGGTCAGCGGCGAAACCATGGCCCAAATCATTCAGGAGAGAGGTGGCAAGACGACCCACATTGGGTGTGCCCAATGCATCGTCCATTGCTCCAATGAATTTGTGGATAAAGAGGGGCAGTATGTCACCTCTTCTTTGGAGTACGAGACGATCTGGTCAATGGGCGGCATGACCGGAATCAATGATCTCGATACAATTGCCCGATTGGACAACCTGTGCGATGATATTGGTCTGGACACCATGAGCGCCGGCGTGGCGGTTGCGGTTGCCATGGATGCGGGTTACAAGGAATTCGGCGATGGCCAGGCCGCTATCGAAATGATCGAGGAGGTGGCCAAGGGAAGCGACATCGGTAAGGTCATCGGCAACGGTCCCGCCGCTGTTGGCAAACACTTCAACCATTCCCGGGTGCCGGTGGTCAAGGGCCAGAGCATTGCCGCCTATGACCCCAGAGCCATGCAGGGCAACGCCGTTACCTATGCCACATCGCCCATGGGAGCGGATCACACAGCGGGAAACGTGGTCGGGGAATATCTGACCCAAGCCCTCGATCCTCTGAAATCAGACGGTCAGGTCGAGGCTTCTCGCAACATGCAGATAGCCATGGCTGCGGTTGATTGCACCGGCATGTGCCTTTTAGCCAGTTTTGCCATGACAACGCCCGCAGGCGGCGCAGCCTTTTTGAATGCCATGAACGCGAAGTTGGGGACCCAGCTCGGGCCGGATGACATTCCTGCCATGGGTATCCGGGTGTTAAAAGCGGAACGGGAATTCAACCGCAAAGCCGGATTTACCAATAAGGATGATCGCTTGCCCAAGTTTTTTTACGAGGAACCGCTGCCCCCGCACAATACCGTTATCGTCATCAGCGACGATGAGATGGACAGCACATTTGCGTTTTAAGGGCTTCAAAAATGAAGATCAGGGTCAGATTATTCGGAACCTTGGGAAGGGATTTCCCGGATTACGAACCTGCGACCGGCTTTGAAATAGAGATTCCGGAGAATGCCAAGGTCGGCGAGCTTCTCGCACATCTGAAAATAGCGGAATCCCATAGGGCCGTTGTTGCCATAAATGGCAGGCTAATGAAACCTGATGATATCCTGCAAAGCGGAACTGCCGTGCATGTTTTTCAATCTGTTTTCGGCGGATAACCGGTGCTTGATTATCTAAGAAGACTTGCCTCTAAATGGCGAGTCATGTATGATGCCGAACAAATCACTGAAGCCTATTGGGATATGCTGGCAGGAAAGCACATCTGAGGCCGTATCCGGATGGAGTAATTCCAGAGTATGCTTTTTGGGAAAAGGGCAATGCTTACTACCGCTGCCTTTATTAATTAATCGGCGCAAAGCTAGGGGCATAAAAAAAAATCATGCTAAGACCAAAGGAAAGCTAGATGAAAAAACTTAATGTTGAAATGAACGAAAAAACAGAGGATTTAAACGAAAAAGAAGATGAAAAGCCGCAAAAGAACATTTTTGATACCGAGGAAATCCGAATAGAGGAACTGGCCGTCGATGGCATTTGTGGGGTCTACTGATGAATCAAACCAGGTAAAAAGTATCCTTTCTGACC
>JBAVYC010000616.1:0-3042 GCA_049698595.1 Desulfobacterales bacterium
TTTAAGGCCTGGATGATCTCTCGTAGGGGTGCGTCGAAATTCATGTGGACAAACATGGTGATGATGAAACCGACCACGATGAAAAAAATTGAATTGGTAAAAACGGCAGATCGAAAATCCTGCAGTGTGTCCCCAGAATAGTGTAATCCCGGTGCGGTAAGATAGTATAATTGAATAAAGGATAGAAACGGTATGGTATTGCAGGCAAACAGCAATGCCAGAAGCCTGACAACTATACGGTTGCGAATGGTTTTCGGTGTTTTGTGAAGTCCACCTTCGGGAAAGAAGAAACGCGCTACGTGTCCCTGGGAGACGTGCTCTAACAGGAAAAAGGACATCACGGCTGTAATCAAGCCCGTATTCAGGCTCAATAGAAACATTCGCAACACCACCGGTCGCGGTTCACCAAGACTGTTAATTCGATAGGAAAAGAAAAATGCAGCCACTAGCCAGATGCCCAAATTCAAGGCCATCATGTAAAACGGTTCATTCAGCAGCCGACGGCGGGCAGTTTCGACTACTTCCTGAGAGGTGGGAAGATGTTGGTGGATGTTATTCAAATATCGTCGAATCGGCACTTCATAAAATATAAACAGAGCAATGGCGATGGTCGCACATCCTCTGAATATATCGCCACTGGAGGCAACAATTTGTCTGGTTTCATTCGATGGCAGCGGTCCGCCGCGGAAGATCAGTTTCTCCATCAGAACAAATGCGACAACATTGGCCAGAAAATTCCCGAACAGCATCCAGTTTTTAAGCCGAAACACATCCAGTCGTGATAAGGGCCGCGAAGAATCATCCGGCAAGAAAAGGAGGCTTTTTATTGAGGTGCGATTTGCCCGTGGCGTTACCATTCATACTTCCCTTTTTTTAAATCATTTCCGTTATAGCTCGGCGGGCGGTGCGGTGCGGGCGAATATCTTTGACCACCCGGACTCGAATGGTACGTCGATCATCCTGCAGGAAGAGCGTATGTCCGGTTTTAAGTTTTTTCCTGACCTTTACAAATCCGCAGCACAAGCCATGGGGGGTGAAATCATTTGGCCTGCCGGGGCTTGCAATGCTGTAGATTTTATCTTGATAACGCCCGATTCCCATGTCAGATACACAGGTCAATACCGATCCAATGGCGTTTTCGTCAGCATCGAGCACCACCGACTGGTCTGCAGAACATACTTTGCAAACATTAGAACCTTTTTCATTATCTTGCCCGACATGGGTCCCTGAAGGTCGATTTTACCGATCCTGTCGGTCAAATCGATTATTTCAACATCGCTGCTTCCCATGTAAGTGATTAAATGTTGAGCAACGGTAGCACCCATACCGGCATTGACCACGGCCAGGTAGTTGTTTTCTGCAAGCTCGAAGATAATCGTGTCGTCGACCACAGCCCCTTGTTCTGTCAGGAACGCCCCGTAAACGCAGCGACCGGGGGACAGGGGTCTCTTCCCCGAACCCACGCAAGCAGACAGATCATTGGTAAAACAATGCTGAAGAAGTCCGAAGGAATCCGGTCCCTTGACTGAAATGACCGCCATGTGACTGGTATCGAAGAGGCCGGCCGATGTAAGGACAGCCAGATGTTCGTTTTTGGCAGAAGCATACCATAGCGGCATGTCATACCCACCGAAGGGGGCCATATTGGCGTGATGGGCCGTATGCCAGTGAAATAAGGCTGTTTTTTTAGATAAATTAGACATAAGCATGATTTTAGTACCTCGCTGGTTGAGCTGGTAATAGGTACTGGGTACTGGATGTTGGTTTAAAGAAATGTAAGTCATTTAATATATCGCTATCAGTTGCGAAGTATAAAGCCTGTTACCAAATTCCCAATCGCCGCTATCTAATACCCAATCCCCAATACCGAGTACCCAACCCCTAATCCCCCACATCCCTAATTGCTTACCATATAGAGCAGGCTATAGCAGGAAACATGCCAGCAAACACTGGGAAATTAAATAATAATAAATTCGAATAGTTATTTATTATTTATCCAGGAAATATTTTTGGCTGGAAGGAAAGTTAGAAAAATTCCAACATTGGATTCGAAATTTTTCTATTTTGTAGGGGTTGAGAATGATGACTATCTGATTGCCGATGCGATAAGAATTTGAATTAACTGATTTTCTATCGATTATCGTCGGTTGGCACGCATTATGCTCTGGAATATAGATAAATGCCCAACTGTGTAATAGACTAGTTGAGGTGGTAGAGGACATTAGGTATCGGGTAGTGGGTATTTGGTATTGGCATAAAAAAAAATTATTTCAAAATTATGCGGGGAATTAAATCGGCTTCCCGGGCGCGCGTGCATCTTTTTTAACGAGCATCTTCTAAACATAGGTAAAGGGAATTGAAAAAAGAGATCTGCCCCGGAGAAAACAACGGCACTCTGAGAAGCCATCCACCAATTCTTTGGAATAACTGATTGGTTGCCAATAAAATTTATCTTTAAATTTGAAAGTGAAGCAAAGGTTGCAGATGAAGGAAAATACATTAAAAAAATTAAAATCACTATTATTGAATCGTCGACGGGAAATGTTGAAACAGGTTGCCCATTTAGAAGCGGAGCAAGAAGAATTGGAACAGCGCTTTATCGAAAAAATCGATGTAGCTCAAAAAGAAGATTTGGCGTGGCTCATTGATAAACTGGATGAACGTGGTAAAGAAGAGATCGCAGAAATAGAGCTTGCACTCACCAAAATGAGCTCCAGCCGGTATGGCATATGTGAGCTCTGCGGCAAATCGATTCCGATAAAACGACTGAAGGTTTTGCCGGCAACCCGGCTCTGTCTAAATTGCGCCCAAAACTATGAGGAAGCTCAAAAAATGCGGAAACACCCTCGTGACGAGATTATCGATGATGAGTTGCTCGACGAGTATCGCAACTTGAATGAAGAGAACTCGTCAATAAAACGCCTTAAACTACCTGAGGATAACAATTTATTGAATATTGAAGGGAGGTAAAAGTGTATCAAACAATACTGGTACCGCTAGACGGGTCGAAGCGCGCTGAAGCAATATTGAGTCATGTTGAAA
>JBAVYC010000617.1:0-3945 GCA_049698595.1 Desulfobacterales bacterium
TCAGAATGTCCGATTTTACACTGGGATCGGCACTTTCATTGATAGTTACCGCGGCCGTAGTGTGCGGCACAAATATCATGCAAAGTCCTTGATCGGCTCCTGATTTTTGAATCAGTTTATTGATATCCGAAGTAATATCAATTAATTCTGTCCTTTCCCGTGTTTTAACCGATAAAATCATGGATGACCCCCTATGGAAAAATTGAAGATTGATGATTGAAGATTGAAGATTTGTGGAGGTCGCTTCGCTATGCCTTTATTATGATTTTTTTTAAAAATTGATCCCGCCGGAGGCGGACCTTAAATATTCAACCTTCAATCGACAATCTTCAATCAATGGTATTTGTGATTTGCCGAAACCTGTATTTCTTTACAGCATGTTGCCAGAAAAAGTGGACTACGGGCCCAAAAAAAGGCCCTGCCTATTAAGCAGAGCCTTTTGTTCAAGCAATAAATATTGACCACAGGTGTTTGATTAGACACAACCCGTCGGCTTAGGAAGACCGGCCATCTTACAGGCTCCCTTGCCGGGTCCGGACGGGAATAGCTCATAGATGTGTTTTAGTTTGAAACCGGTAACTTTGGAAAGGACCCGCACCATCGGTGCGATCCCGTTTTTTTCGTAATAATCACGCAGGACGTCGATTACTTTTTGGTGTTCATCATTCAGCTCTTCGATACCTTCTTCCTTTTTTACCAGCTGGACCCATTCTTGGCTCCAATTCTCATATGAATCGATAAACCCATCTTCGTCGACTGTGAAGCTTTTACCCATGAATTCTACTGTTGGCATTTAATCTTCCTCCTTTAATATTTTATAATTTTTAGGCCATCAGCCCTTTGGACGTCTATTTAAAAGAATCTTTTTATATGAATCGATTTCCTTTGTCAATATTAAAAAACTAATATTCCTTCGGAGTTTTATTCAACTGCTCGAGGGTGAATACCGGCCCGTCTTTGCACACAAATTCCCGTCCGATGTTACATCGTCCGCACATGCCGATGCCGCATTTCATACGATTTTCAAGGGACATGATAATTTTATCATGGGAATAGCCGAGCTTGTCCAGAACCGGTTGGGTAAATTTAATCATGATCGGCGGCCCGCATATTATTGCATAGGTATCATTACCAGCAGGCGGTGCTTTTTGTTCGGTGATGGTCGGCACAAAACCGGTGTTATACTTCCAGTTCGGATCATCGGTACCGTCCACCGTGATGTGCATGTTGATATCATCACGTTTTTCCCAATCTGCCAGCTCATCCCGGTACAGCAGCATTCCGGGTGTTCTCGCTCCGTAAATTACATGAATATCCTTGAATCTCGATCGGTTGGCCGGATCGAGCATATAAATGATAGAAGACCGCAGGGTGGTAAAGGCAAATCCGCCGCCGATGATCACAATGTTTTTGCCTTCCAGGCTTTCCCATGGATACCAGTTGCCCATGGGGCCGCGAATTCCCATGATATCACCGACTTTCATGGCGTGCAGCCAGGAAGATACCAGTCCCACCTTGTTGACGGTAAACATGACAAATCCCTTTTCACTGGGGGAAGACGCGATTCCGATCGGAATTTCTCCTTTTCCGGTCACGGAAAGTTCGGCGAACTGGCCGGCGTTATAATCAAATTTTTCCTCATCTTCCGAATTCAGGAAAACGAACTTGAACGTTTTTAAATTTTTATCTTCGGTTTCGACTGTAATATCATCGATGCGAACCGGATAAGGTAAATATGGATTTTGCACGTTAACCCCCCATTTGAATTTAAGAATGACGAATGACGAATGACGAATTTTGGAAGTCGCTTCGCTCTGTCATTTGAAGATCTTCAAATCGATAGGTATCCTTAATTCGTCGTTCGTCATTTGTCGTTCTTCTTTCCTTTATACTGCGCAGGTGTCTTTGGCAGATCCGTAGCTGTTCATTAAATTACAGACACGGCGGATATCGATATTCACTGGACATGAGCGCACGCAACGTCCGCATCCGACACATTGGATTCCAACCTCATATTTGTCGACATAATATTTTAATTTGTGCATAAAGCGCTGGCGCACCCGGTGCAATTTGGTTCCCCGGGGATTGTGCCCGGTACCATGCACGGTAAACAGCGGGTACATGCAGCTATCCCAGTTACGCATCCGCAGGCCGGCCTTGCCGCGGTTCTCATCCTGAATGTCAAAGCACCAGCAGGTGGGGCACGCGAAAGTGCAGGTGCCGCAGTTTATACAGGAAAAAGAGACATCTTCCCAGAAAGGCGCCTTGTAAAGTTCGGTGGTGTCGATTTCTTTCAATTTGTCGCTGTCTACAAAAGCGGTTATTTTCGCTTCGGCTTCCTGCCTGCCGGCTTCAATCTGCCGGGCGGCAGCGTCGGCATCTGCCGCTGTCTCCCAACCGGCGGCATTGACGAATTTCCGGCCTTTTTCCGTGAGAATTTTTGCCAGATAGTGATCCCCAGCATCCACCAGCAAGACATCCAGTCCTTCCTCATGATACGGTCCGCAGCCGGCGGTGCTACAAAAGCAACTGCTACACGGAGCGTCGCATGCCAACCCCACCAGGGTGGTGGCTTCACAGGCTTTGATCCAATAGGGATCTTTATACTCGGGCGTGTCGAAGTTATGATTGACCAAGACAAACGCTTTGGCATCGCAGGGACTAATCCCGATGACGGCCCGCGGAGAATAGTCTTTATCGACTTCTTTCATGATGTGATGATCTTCAACGGATTCATCCAAAGAGTATTCGAACATCGCTTCCGACTGCGGGTAAATGATGGATTTGGGTGACAGACGGGAATTTAAATAACCCAGATCCGGTGATTGACCCGCTACAAGCTCTTTAAAATTATGGAACTCATTTTCTTTAACCGGGCCGAAAAGGCGATATGACTTTGCGAGCTGCGCGAGCCCATTTGACCAATCATCTTTGCTGATCGAAAATATTTTCATTGAAATGCCCTTTTTCGTCAGTTGTTAGTTGTTAGTTGTTAGTTGTTTTCACAATAGACAACGGACCACAGACAACGGACAGTTCCTATTTTATAAAATCATCCGGATCGCCGGTTTTATAGGTATCCAACGGCGGACGCACATCCAGCGACATGCCCGCTTCCCACGCGAATAGGTCAAAGCAGTCCTTTTCCAGTTTGCGGGTTAACAGCCGCATGTTGATACCGACCGGACAGGCCCTCTCGCATGCTCCGCAGTCCGTGCACCGGCCGGCACAGTGATAGGCCCGTAAAAAATGAAATGTTTTGACATCGATGGGATCCTGACTTTTCCCGACCCACTGGGGTTGTGCTTCATCAACAAAGCAGGTGGGGCAATAACAAAGCGGGCAGGCATTGCGGCAGGCATAACAGCGAATGCAGGGCGCAAGAAGGTTTTCAAAAAAGGTCCATTTGTCTCCGGGCGACATGGCTTCGATGTCACGAATATCCGGGTAACGGTCAAGGTCCGGCTGCTCTTCCACAAGGTCGGCTATCAGTTCATCGTATTCCACCGGGTTGCGATGGGCGCACAGCATGCAGTTTTGCTGCAGAACGTCATTTTTATTTAAAACCTTATCAAAACCGTCGCCTTTTACCGCAATGTTGTTTTCGTCCTCGATAACCTCCCTGATCTCTCCCTCAAACATGGAATTAATTTTACGCTTATCAATCATCCCTTTGCAGGGGACCCCGATGATAACGAGTTGCTCCCGTTTTATCTTGTTTTCGATGATATGGGTAACGATATTTCTGGAATCGCATCCTTTGGCGATAATCCCGATTTTTTCCTTGCGATCGGTCAGGTAGTTGGTCAGGTTGATTCCGCAGTTGCTGTCCCAGACCAGATTTTGGATATCCTGCTCCGTCCTGGCAAAATACGGTTCATTCATCATGGGCACGGTCCCTTTGCGGAAACCGATGACCACATCAACCTTGCACTCTTTGAGGAG
>JBAVYC010000618.1:0-2711 GCA_049698595.1 Desulfobacterales bacterium
TACTGCCCCTGCATCAACCAGGGTATCATGGCCGGTATGGGTAAGGCCCAGGAAGAAGAAAAGCTGGCGGTGCAGTCCGGTTACTGGCCGTTGTACCGATACAATCCTGATTTGAAGGCCGAAGGGAAAAATCCCTTTATCCTGGATTCCAAGGAACCGGACGGGAGCCTGAAGAAATTTCTGGCGGGTGAGATCCGCTATGCCTCATTGAAGCGGTCGTTCCCGGAAGAAGCCGAGAGGCTGCATACCATGCTTGTCGATCAGTTTAACAAACGGTATGAAGAACTGGCCCTCATGGCCGATCCGACACTGGTCTGCAAGCAGGAAGAACCTGTGGAATAAATTCTTCAAGAAAATTCTATAAATCATGAGAAAGGCCATTGGGGGAAACCCGGTGGCCTTTTTTAATCAGAGGTTCAATGAACGTTGAACCGCTCAACCCAGCAACAATATATTCCGACCTTGATAAACCGCCATTTCAATCCTATGTTATCGTTTTGGATAAACATACGGTGGATACTATTAAATTATGCAAATATTTACATATATTTTTATTATTACGCTGATTACAGCACCTGCCCCGGCAGAACAGCCCCTGGAAGCATTGCAGCGGGGAATTGACAAGGGTATCAGCGTGCTGGAAGATCCGCAATATCAAGATGATTCTAATAAGAAAGAACAAGCACAAAAACTCTGGGAGGCCACCCAGGAAATTTTTGATTTTAAAGAATTTTCCAGGCGGGTACTGGCATCTCACTGGAAAAATTTTAGCTCCCACCAGAGAGAAGAATTTGTTAAGCTGATGGGTGAATTTTTGGGCAAGCCAAATCTTCGTAAATTACAATCAAGATACAATGGAGAAAGAATTATATATGCCGACCAGAAACTAATCAGTAAGACCAGGGCATTGGTTGAAATCAAAGTCCTATGGAAAAAGTTGGAAATTCCTGTTAAACTCCGAATGAAAAACAACCAGGGTAAATGGAAGGTCTATGATCTCTCCGCCCTGGGAATCAGTGCCGTGGGCAATTATCGGGCCCAATTACATCAAATTTTGCAGAAAAAATCACCCGAAGAGGTGATTGAAATTTTTAAAGAGAAAGTGCGTCAGATTGAAGAGGATGTATAAAGATATAGGTTTCGGGTGTCAGGTCTCAAAGGTGCTAAATCCTGTGAACTAGATTTCAAAAGTTGGAGTTGGTTCTTTCCTGGGCCACTTTGCATTTTGTAGGTTGGGTTGAGCCTACTCCAGGCTTCGTTGGGTTTCGTTGCACTCAACCCAACCTACATGTTGCCGGTGGTATTACCAAATACGAAACCCAACAATGGCCGATTTCGAAACCGAGCCCCAGAAGTTTCTTTCTCGATCAGACTGGACGCTTGCAGACATGGCTACGAAAAATTTTGAAAATCACCCTCAAAAATTATTTGAGGTCCGGTTCCTTGTGCTGCTGATTCTGATCCTGTTTATGCTGGTTCTGCCGCCATTTTTAGATCAATTTATCCAGACCCGAATATTGTTGGACGTTTTCTTAACCGTTATTTTTCTTTTAATAATTTACACCATCCGACTGAAAAAGTCCCAGACGATCATTGCCTTGATTTTTGTCTTGCCTTTGATTGTTACGACCTGGTCGGCGTATTTTGTTGAAATTAAAACCTTCAGTTTGTTAACCAGAATTTTTGGGACCCTTTTTTTCGGTTATGCCGCTATCAATATATTGCGGATTATCGTTAAATCGGAAAAAGTCACCAAAGAAACCATTTTTGCGGCCATTGTTGCCTATTTGCTGATTGCGCTGATGTGGACATTTCTGTATATGATTCTGGAACGGGTGTCTGCCGGGTCCTTTTCTTTTGCGGATAAGGGGTTATGGGGAGAAACGATGCGGTTTGAATATTTGAGTTTTGTCACCATCACCACCCTGGGATACGGTGACATTACACCCTTAACGGACCAAGCGAGTGCCCTGGTTATGATGGAAGCGGTCATCGGCCAAATATATCTGGTAGTGCTGGTGGCGTGGCTGGTAGGGATGCATGTGTCCCGGCGATCGAAGTAATCACTGGACATTTCGAGAATTCTGCAATTGACTGAAATCATATGGTTATTAACGGCACCCTCCTCCTGCCGCTAAACGGAATGTTGGAAAATTGGAATAATGGAATGAGTTAAAAACCGACAGCATCTATGGATCAAGATAAATTCCTGACAACATGTTGTCAAATAAAGTCCCTTAAGGGCCTAAGTTATCTTTTTGTGCTTTCGTGTCTTAGTGGCTGAAATTTTATGTTTAATCCACATGAAGGGTGGTGTAAAAATGAAAAGAGCTTTTCTATTAATCCTGCTGATCATTTGTCTTACTCCTCCGGATTCTTTTGGTGATGATTGCATCGAAGGCGACTGTGTGAACGGTCAGGGGACCATGGTTTATGCCACCGGTCATAAATTTACGGGGGGGTTTAAAGACGGTGGCCGGCATGGCGATGGTGTGCTGCTCATGCCGGGAGACAGAAAAATAGTCGGAACCTGGCAGAATAACGAAATTGTGGAAGGGACATTCACCCAGCGTGATGGGACCCGGTATGTCGGGCAGTGGAAATTTCGTGAAAGAAACGGACAGGGGACATTGACATTTGCGGACGGCCGTAAATATACTGGAGAGTTTAAAAGTGGCCAGCGACACGGCCAAGGGACCATGCTATATCCC
>JBAVYC010000619.1:0-5246 GCA_049698595.1 Desulfobacterales bacterium
CATAATCAATAGCCGGTTCAAAGCTGGCCGGCGTCTTGCGGGTAATATCGTTCGGTATTTCGTGCAAACGATATCCGACAGCCAGCTTGGCGGCGATCTTGGCAATCGGAAAACCGGTGGCTTTAGACGCCAGGGCGGAACTGCGGGACACCCGCGGGTTCATTTCAACTACGATCATTTCCCCGCTTGCCGGATTCAGGGCAAATTGAATGTTGGCCCCGCCGGTTTCAACCCCGATCCTGGCGACGATTAATTTGGCGGCGTCCCGCATATTCTGGTATTCCACGTCGGTCAAAGTTTGAGCGGGTGCTACGGTGATGCTGTCCCCGGTATGGATCCCCATGGGGTCAAAATTTTCGATCGAGCAGACAATCACAAAATTATCGGCCCCATCGCGCATAACTTCAAGCTCGTATTCCTTCCAGCCCAGCACCGATTGTTCCATTAAAATCTCGCTGACAGGACTGGCACTCAACCCCCACTGGGCGGCTTTGTCAAATTCTTCCTTATTGTAAACGACACTGCCGCCGATGCCGCCAAGGGTAAAAGCAGGCCGTATGATCAGCGGAAAACCGATATCCCGGCACAAGGCACGGGCTTCTTCAAGGGTATGAACACAGCCGCCCGGCGGCACATTTAATCCGATTTCGCGCATGGCGTTGCGGAAAAGTTCCCGGTCTTCGGCAAGCTTGATGGTTTCCAGGTTGGCCCCGATCAACTCTACGCCATATTCTTCCAGCGTGCCGTTTTCGGCCAGTTCGACCGCAAGATTCAGGCTGGTCTGCCCGCCCAGGGTCGGCAGCAGGGCATCCGGGCGTTCCTGATCGATTATTTGGGTAACTGCCTCGGCATTTAGCGGTTCGATATACGTTCTGTCCGAGAATTCGGGGTCCGTCATAATTGTGGCCGGATTACTGTTAATCAAAATAACAATAAATCCTTCCTCTCTCAACGCTTTGCACGCCTGGGTTCCCGAATAATCAAACTCGCAGGCCTGACCGATGACAATCGGCCCGGAACCGATGACAAGAATCCGTTTGATATCTTTTCGTTTAGGCATTGAATTTTTTCATTTCCTTGATAAAGTTTTCAAAAAGGTACCGGCTGTCCCGGGGACCGGGTGCGGATTCGGGATGATACTGAACCGAAAATGCCGGCAGCGTTTTGTGTCGGAAGCCCTCGAGGGTTCCGTCATTTAGATTTATATGGGTAATCTCGACTTTATCGCGGGGCAGACTGTCCGCGTCGACGATAAATCCGTGATTCTGCGAGGTGATCTCCACGGCTGCGGTGGGTAGATATTTGACCGGGTGATTGGCACCGTGATGGCCGAATTTTAATTTGGAGGTTTTAGCGCCCAGGGCCAGACCTAAAATTTGGTGTCCCAGGCAGATGCCGAATATGGGCTTTTTCCCCAGAAGAGCCCGCACGGCGTCGACGGCGTACGCCACCGGCTCGGGGTCACCGGGACCGTTGGACAGAAAAATACCGTCCGGATTCCATTCCAGCACCTCATCAGCCGGGGTGTGAGCAGGAAATATCCGCAGTTGACAATCGTGCTGGTAAAGGGCCCTTAAAATTGAAAATTTCACTCCGAAATCGTAGACAGCCACCCTGAAGCCAGGCTGCCGGTCATGTTTGCTTTCCTCTTCCATGGGCCAATCATAATTTTCAGCGGTGGTGACTTCTTCGGCAAGGTCCCGTCCAATAAGCTGTTTGCCGCCTTTAAGCCGTTCCAGCAGTACTTCAAAGGGCTCATCGGAAGTGGTAATCATGCCCATCTGAGCTCCGTGGTCGCGCAGATGGCGGGTCAACTGCCGGGTATCGATGTCACTGACGCCCACCACGCCATAAAATTTCAAATATTCATCCAGGGACTTGGTGGCCTGCCAGTGACTGACCACCGGGCTGTATTCCCGAATGATGAACCCGGCCGCGTAAATGCGCCTGGATTCAAAATCGCTGGGGTTGACACCGTAATTACCGATTTGCGGATAGGTCATGGTCACCAGTTGAAAATGATATGATGGATCCGTTAATATCTCCTGGTACCCCATCATGGCGGTATTAAAAACCACCTCGCCGGTGCTGGTGCCCATGGCACCCAGGGAAAGCCCTTCAAATTGGGTTGCGTCGGCTAAAATCAGTCGTGCTTTCATAGATAAAATGCCTGTGTGTTCGTTGAGATCGTTTGGTTTTTTGGGTTGATTGAGTTGACTAAGTTGATTAAGTTTATTTCATTTGCTGTACTTTTATCAACCAATCAACCATTCAACTTAATCAACCACCATCTTTGCTCTCTGCCCTTTTACCTGCAATTCGCAACCCGTAACCCGCGACTCGCACCACGAACTAATCACGTTTAAACTTGCTGTAATCGGGACTACGGTAACGGCTTTCACCACCGCCGTCAATGGCCAGGAGAGATTCGACCTTTAAGGGCAGTCCGAACAGCTGGATAAATCCATGGGCATCCTGCTGATTATAAACATCTTCTTCTCCAAAAGAGGCATAGTCCTCGCGATACAGACTGTAAGGGCTTTTGCGTCCGGCCACAATGGTATTACCCTTATACAGCTTCAGACGCACAGTGCCGGTGACCTTTTGCTGGGTCACTTTTACGAAAGCATCCAGGGCTTCCCGCAGTTGCATGAACCACATGCCGTTGTACACCAGCTCGGCATATTTGACGGCCACGAAATCTTTATAATGCATGGTGTACTTATCGAGGCACATACTCTCCAGGGCTTGATGGGCACGGAAAATAACCGTGCCGGCGGGGGTTTCATATACCCCCCGGCTCTTCATCCCCACCAACCGGTTTTCGACAATATCGACCCGACCGATTCCATGGGCGCCTGCGGTTTTGTTTAAGCGCGTAAATAAACCCACCGCGGACAGCATTTCGCCGTTCAAGCTTATCGGGTTGCCTTTCTCAAAGCCGATTTCGATATATTCGGGTTCATCCGGTGCCTCTTCGGGGCTGACGGAGAGCTGAAACATGGTAGACTCCGGTTCGTTCCAGGGATTTTCCAGCAATCCGCCTTCATGGGAAAGGTGCATGATATTGCGGTCGCGACTGTAAATATCCTTCTCGGTTTGGGCCAGGGGGATGTTGTGTTGCGCGGCATATTTAATGGCATCCTCGCGGCTGCGGATTTCCCACTCGCGCCATGGTGCAATAACCTTGAGTTTGGGATTGAGCGCCATCACTGTAAGCTCAAAACGGACCTGATCGTTGCCCTTGCCGGTACAGCCATGGGCGACGGCTTGCGCGCCTTGCGTTTCTGCGATTTCAACCATTTTTTTGGCCATCAAAGGACGCGCAATGGATGTACCCAGGAGATAGTCGCGTTCGTATACAGCGCCTGCCTGCATCGTCGGGAATACGTAGTCTCTTAAAAATTCTTCCCGCAAATCGCTTACAATCAGCTTGGCGGCGCCGGAAGCCAGGGCCTTTTCCTCAAGGCCTTCCAATTCTTCCTGCTGGCCGACATCGGCCGTGAAACAGATGACTTCACAATTATTGTAATTGTTTTTCAACCACGGGACGATCACAGAAGTGTCCAGCCCGCCGCTGTAAGCAAGTACTACTTTTTGGACCTCATCTTTTGCCATTTTTACTCCTTTCACAAAAAGAAAACCCCGGCGTTTGCCGGGGTTTTTATGTCTGCCATTCAGGTATCAGAAATATCATATCCAACACAAAAAACCCCCGGGGTTTCGTCGCCGGAAGCGGCGACGGGAACGGATACGGGCGTTTTTTGGAATTATTGGCATCATGATGATATTCTTTTGTTTAACTATCCGCGGCAATATGCCAAAAAAAAAATCGGCTGTCAAGCTCGAAAATGAATTCTTGTTTGAAATCCGTGCGAATGGGTTAAAAATCCAATATCAGTCGTTTTAAGGTTTCATAAATCTTTACCAGGCTATTCAGGCTGACCCATTCATCCACCGCATGGGCACCATGGCCAATGGGACCGAACAGAACGGAAGGGATGCCCGCTTTTCCGGCTAGGGCGGAATCCGCCCAGAAAGAAAGGCCCATGGACGAAGATTGCGGCGACGCCTTTTGCAAACGGGATAAAATCTCGGCATCATCCGGCACCCTGTATGGCGGCCTCAGAAAAAGTTTACGGCCTTTTACCTCATGATTTCCGGGATGGTTTGCAACGGCTCGAACAGTTCGCTCCAGTTCCTGCTCCAGCTCCTGCTGTGATTCTCCCGGAAGCGTTCGTCGCTCCCATTGGAGGTGCGCATAGCTGGGAATGACACTTAATTCGGTGCCCCCGGCGATAACACTGCTGTGCAGGGTTGCATGGCCCAGCAAGGGGTCCGGTTTGCGGTTTAGCAGATCAGCCCGGATCTTGTCCAGTTCATTCAGGGCAGGCGATAACGGCAAAATGGCATCGATGCCTTCCTCCGGGCGACTTCCATGAGCCGCCTTGCCGGCGACTTCCAACTCATACCAGGTAAAACCCTTGTGGCCAACACCGATATCCTCTTCGGTCGGTTCGAGAAAAATAGCACCGATTGGCGGCGGCGATATGTCGGGAAGCCATTTTTCAACCAGATAGTCCATGCCGAGACTTTTATCTTCTTCGTCGGCCACAAACGTAAAAAGAATATCAATGGGCGGCGGCTGGCGGCTGAAAAAACCGGCAAGCAGTAACATGACGGCCAGGCTGCCTTTCATATCATAGGCTCCCCGGCCGTAAAGCCGGTCACCCGCCTGTTTTAATATGAACGGATCGTCCATACCTTCGACACCGACGGTATCAAGATGACCATTTAAAAGCAGCGATTTTCCGGGATTGGCGCCTGGGACCAGGGCGACGACATTGTACCTGTCAGGTGCGATGGTTTGAATTTCCGGTTCCAGCGCCAGCTCATCAAGGCGATGTCGAATAAATGTCGCGATTTCGCTTTCTCCCGGGCCGTGCGAGAGGGTCAAGTTCACGGAATTGATCCGGACAAGCTCGCTTAACAGGTCAACGATGGAATTTTCCATAATAGGGTTCCCCCGATGGTATATTTTAGTTTTAATACCCCGTCCCCCTCGCGGCGAGGAGCTTCATTTTTCACCGCTTTGGAGCCGAATTTTTAGCTTGTGTGCGGTTTTCTTAAACCGGTTATGAACAGCTGTATGCGGAATGCTCGTTTAGCATGATAAAGAGGGACGATTGAAATGTCAAATCCAAGTTTTCCGTGGTTTGCAAATATCTTGTCTCTTAAGATTATTG
>JBAVYC010000620.1:0-5536 GCA_049698595.1 Desulfobacterales bacterium
ATCAAACCCCGATTGCCTGCAAATTTCTATCCGATCGTGACGGTATCAGTGACAAATTGGAAGAACTGGGGGTGAATGTCGACTATGTGGGGTCTCTGATATCCGGCTACATAGGTGAAGGGTACACGCCACTTGTGTTTTAAATGTTGCCGCACAATCAAACGGCCGGCATAATTTTGGCAGGTGGAAGCTCAACAAGATTCGGGCGACCCAAACAGCTATTAAAACTGAAGGGAAAATATCTGCTCGACTATGTTCTGAGCGCCGCCTTGGGATCCGAACTGAATCATATTGTCCTGGTTTTAGGACACGATCATCAAAATATATTGCAGGCCCTGGAGACCCGCACTACCCATAAACGCCTTCAGGTGGTGATCAACCATCGCTATCTTGAAGGCCAAAGCCGGTCACTTCAAGCCGGGCTGCAAAAAATCCGGCAGGCCTTTCCAGCGGTCATGTTTTTACTCGGCGACCAGCCCCTGCTGAAGTCCAACACCATCGACCATCTATTAGACAGATTCCGGCATTCCGGAAAAGACATCTGCGTTCCGGTTTGCAAAGGCAAAAGGGGCAACCCCACCATTTTCAACCGGGTCCTGTACGATCAGCTCATGGCGATTGAAGGCGATATCGGCGCCCGGGATATAATCCGGGCCAATCCAGAGCGTGTGCTCTATTTAGAGTTGGACGATCCATTATGTTTCTTCGATATCGACTCTCAAAAAGACTTTGAGAAACTTCAATCGCTGCTCGAGTAATCGATTCCTAAATTGTGAGAAATTCCAAAACTGCAGCCGGCATTTTTTAGAATTCCCCGCCGCATTCCGAATTGCCTGAAATAGATCCGTTTCAGCCCAATCCACTTCCAATGTTTTATCGGATCTGTCGGTTTTGATGACCACTTGGCCGATTTAACGGTAGAACCTTTTTAATTCTCATCCCGATAAATCGGGATGGCTTATGAATTGAGTAAAAGTGTCAAAAAAGTCGAATATGTGCTAATATCTATCAGTTGGCCAAATTTTGGCGTTCACTAAACCTAATTTTTTAGTGTATTTCGGATTCGCACTTGCTTCAATACCAGCTTTGGTTTAAATTATAGCGATTTTTTATTCAAATCAATTTTCTCCAAAGTCTTCGTTTGAAGGATGGTTATTAATTCGTCCAAGATGGGGGTGTTATGGTCATAATTCACAGGATAGCTGAGTTTACCGGTTTACCGCTGTTGGCGGTTGAGGCCGGATTTCTCCTATTGCTTACGATTATCTTTGTCATCGTCGTTCTTTTGGTATTGGCAATTTTTAGAATTAAAAATGAAATTATCAAAATAAGCTACACGACCAATTATATCACACGCTTGATCGAGCGCGGTTATAAAGACCGTAAGTTATATAAGGTAAACTATGATTTTAAAACCGAACAGATGATTCTCGATATGTTACAGGAGGGAAAATCCCACGATGAAATCATAAAAAACATTTATGTCAGTGAAGAATATGCTGAGATGATTAAAGAATTGGCTGAAGAGGAGGGTTTGCTACCCAAAAAAACGGATTGAATCCGCCCTTGATATCATTTCCTTCCTGCCCGGTATCAAAGACGGATCGCTTTTGATCCCCGCCGCAAGCTAGACATCATCGCGCCCCCCGGTCCCCACGGGCTAATGACCTCTAAATTCTAAGAAATGCGCTCCCCGGAATATACGCTGCGGCTATCGTATATCCCAATGTTGCCGCATTGGCGTGACTAAGCCGCCCAACTAATTTCCTCGAATGGATAGTATTTTTTGCCGAAAGTATGATTCTGAATGAAACAAACAAAAAAGCCATTTTGGGCTACAAAAACTTTAAAGGAAATGACAGCGACCGAATGGGAGTCCCTCTGTGATAATTGTGGACGCTGTTGTTTGCACAGTGTCAGAGATGGAAAGACAGGTAAGATTCAATTCATTGCAGTTTCCTGCCGGTTTTTAAATATATCCACGTGTCGTTGTATGGTGTATGCAGACCGAAAGCAAAGGGATCCGAATTGCATCACACTTTCGCCGGATAAAGTAAGACAAATAAAAAGGTTGCCTTACACCTGTGCCTACCGTTCTCTGGCCGACGGCAGGCAGTTGGAATGGTGGCACCCTTTAGTCTCAGGTGATCCCAATACGGTTCATGCGGCAGGCATCTCGGTTCAAGATAAAGTTGTATCCGGACTTCATGTTCATCCGGATGATTTAGATTACTTTGACCGTTGATTTTAATGGGTTCTGAGCGACAACTCATTCAAAAAGAAAACCAACTTGTTCTTTCGAGATAACCGGATAGTTTAATATCGAATGATTCCATTGCTATTCGCGAAAGGTGTCGAGATAGGCATAAAGCGCGGGAGAGCCTCCGGTATGAACAAAAAGAATATTTTCATTGCTATCGAAGTAACCTTTGCGAACCAGATCAATGAGTCCGGCCATGGTTTTACCCGTGTATACCGGATCCAGCAGAATGCCTTCATTCCGTGCCAAGAGCTGGACAGCTTCTATCATCGCAGGCGTCGGCAGAGAATAGCCCGGTCCGACATATTCGCCGAAACACAGAACAGCCTCTCTGGGGATCTCGGCGGCAACGCCGACACGAGCGGCCGTTTTGCGGACCAGATCATATACCAGGGGTTCCTGAGCTTCTTTGGTGCGGCTGACATTTATCCCGATCACCGGTAGATTGGCATTGTTGCCGTAGAAGCCGGTCACCAGGCCGGCGTGGGTGCCCGTGCTTCCGCTGGCACAGACCACACGATCGACTTTAAGACCACGATCAAAAAGCTGGCCTAATATTTCTTCGGCACAGGCCACATAGCCGGTTGCGCCGATGGGATTTGAGCCGCCGCCGGGAATAATATAAGCTTTGCGGCCTGCAGCGGCAACTTCGTCAGCGGCTTTTTGCATGGCTGCCGCCATATCCGAACCACCGGGCACGACGGTAATTGATTCGACCCCAAGCAGTTGAAATAAAAAATTATTCCCGCTGGCCTCCAACTTATAACTATCCGCTACGCGCTCTTCCAGAACGAGCCTGCATTTCAGGCCTTCCTTAACTGCGGCCGCCAGGGTCAGGCGACAGTGATTGGACTGAACGGCGCCACACGTGATTAAGGTGTCGGCGCCCTGCTCCAAGGCGTCGGCGACCAAGAACTCCAATTTCCTGGTTTTGTTGCCCCCGGCGCTAAGTCCCAGCAAATCGTCTCTTTTGATATAGATATTCGGGCCGCCGAGCACGCTTGAAAATCTCGGCACCGCTTCAATCGGCGTAAAACCTTCAGTGTAGCGCCTGCGTGGAAATTGTGCTAAGTTCATGGATCCTCTCCTTTTGGTATTCGATTAAACATTTCTAAAATTTACAGTGGATTCTGCATCAGGCTCCAATACTGGATGAAGATCGTATTGTCAAGACGGCAATTGGATTCAAATCGGCCGTAAATAGAAGATCAAAGAATCAAAACCAACTTCGCGGCCTCGCTATTCACGAACCCCACTTATATGTCTGTCGTCTATGTCCAATCGTGACAAGAACCAGGATGACTATCAATACCAGCTCAATCTGCATCAGTTACCTCTTTATGTATGTAATGGATTACACCTATTTGGCCAACGCCTTACACAACCTGCCGCCAAAGTGATCAACAGATTTTCACATAAACACTTGTAATTATATGTTATAATTACATATTTAAGCGCTGGCATCTATTTTGCTATCGATGTACCTGATTGGACGAGCGGGAATCTGCTGATTTAAAATAGGCAAATCCCTTGAAGAAGATCTAGACCGTCTGCATAAGATTCGGGAAAAAATCGGCAAACAGATACCTATCCGAGTAGATGCCAATCAAGGATACTCAAGGGATGAATACATGGAATTTATTCAACGGACGCAACCACTCGATTTGGAATTTATCGAGCAGCCCCTAAAGGCCGACGATATCGAGGGCATGCAAAGCATGCCGGAATCTGTTCGAAAAAAAACCGCCGCGGATGAAAGCTTGCTCAATGCCCAAAATGCGCTAAAATTCACGCATTCACCGCGGCCATTCGGCATTTATAATGTGAAACTCATGAAATGCGGCGGAATTTTCCCCGCATTGCAGATTGCCGAAATCGCGGACCTGGCAAACATCGATCTCATGTGGGGGTGCATGGACGAGAGTATCGTGAGCATTTCAGCTGCATTGCATGCAGCCCTTGCATCGCCGGCCACACGATATGTGGACCTAGACGGTAGTCTCAATCTGGCACGAGATATAGTGGAAGGCGGTTTTAGACTTAAAAACGGAGAACTCACTATAACCAACCACCCGGGCCTGGGCGTAAAGTTAAAGTAATCAGCGACCACCAGCAAAGCTGGGGGTATGAGGATGGCCCCTGGAAGGGGCCGGGGCCACCTCTGCTGGTGGTCGCTGATCAAATCTAACCTGCATGAAAAAACAAAGCAGAAGGATTTTCACTTAAGATTCTAAAAGGAGACATTGGAGTCAATGTTTTAATAAAATCTTACTTTCTCTAATTTAAAAGGCTTTTAACGGATCAATAGCCTTTATAAGCACCTATTTTAATTTGTACACAAATTATTGAACTGATTAAAATATTGAATCAACAAAATCTTTTCAATATATGTCTACAACGAAAGGCGTAGATATTATAGTTTAACAAATTCCACCCAAAAGCGCAGTGAGGATTGACTTGACATTAGTGCCACTTTTAATATCTATCAATGGGTTCGGATCGCAAATTAGGTGGGGAAAGCCTTCCTTTGGGTGTGACCGCGGACTGGGAATACAAAGAGTATCGCGCGAGTGCTAAACCGGGGGAAATATTTATTATAACGAATTTCAATCGATCATTTCTTTTCTAATGGCAATATTTCGGTCATTCAACTTCCGGGTTTAGCTATTGTTTCTGATCTGGTATATATCTTGCCAAGAATCGTTCCATTGGACCGCGGGACAACACGCCTTAAATATTTCCAAAGCTTGTTTAAGTTCCATACTTGCTGATGGCAGCGTTTAGCAATTACATTGAGCTATCATTGCTACCATGCTATGGTGATCCCACAATTACAGTATTGGAAAAAGGATATATGACTGATAAACCGTCGGAAAATTATGAACTGAATCTGGCCGAAAACTTTGTTCAATACACGGGCAGTCACATCTTCTTGACAGGCAAAGCAGGCACCGGAAAAACCACCTTTTTACATAAATTGAAAGAAAATACTGCCAAACGGATGATCATCACCGCCCCAACCGGAGTTGCGGCCATTAATGCCGGCGGCGTCACCCTCCACTCTTTTTTCCAGCTGCCCTTTGGCCCATTTGTTCCAGGCAGCGAGGTCTCTGAACAGAGCCGGCAGCGCTTGTTCAGATTCAGCCAAGAAAAAAAACGGATTATCAAAAGTTTAGATTTGCTGGTAATTGACGAGATCAGCATGGTGCGGGCCGACTTGCTTGATTCCGTGGATGCGGTCCTACGCCGGCACCGGCGCAATGAACTGACTTTTGG
>JBAVYC010000621.1:0-2662 GCA_049698595.1 Desulfobacterales bacterium
GTTCAACATCAGTCAAAGACTAAGCCAGAAATCTCCAAGCCAAATCAAGATCGATCCTTTCACTCTAAAACTCTTGTTTCGCCGATTTTTAAGATCCATAAACGCTTTGGATCAAACTCTTTTTTTAATGCCACTTTTTTAAATAATTCCGCCGGTTCAAAAAGTGGCTCCTCTGATAAATCAATTGTTCCCCAATGGATAGCTATCATGGTTTGGGTCTTTATATCCAACCCTGCTTGAAATGATTCCATTGGATTCATATGATTGTTAAATCCATATTTTCGATTTCCATATGTTCCAATAGGTAGTAACGCGTAATCAAACCCGCCAATTTCAGCACCAATTTCCTGAAAAGCAATGGGTGAATAGGCAGTATCCCCGACAAAAAATAGTTTCTTTTTGGAAGAGAGAATTGACCATGAACACCAAAGAGTCTCGTTTTTATCGAAAAGACCGCGACTGGAATAATGAACCATTGGATGTGAAGTAAATTTCAATCCATCTACCGTTGCAGTTTGGTGCCAATCAAGCTCATGAATCCTAATATAATCTTTGCCCCTAAAAAACTTTCCAATTCCCAAGGGCACAACAACTTCAATACCCTTTTTATTCGGAAGAGAATCAACAAAATCTGCGTCAAGGTGGTCATAATGATTATGAGATATTACGATAATGTCCACTGCAGGCAAATATTTTGCACTAATTCCTGGAGGAACAGATCTACTTGGCCCCAAAATACCAGGCCCGGCACGTTTAGAAAAAAAAGGATCGGTCAGAATCACTTTACCACTAATTTTAAGCAAAGCGGTACTTTGTCCAATCCAGGTAATGGTATCTTCATTCACTAGTTTTTTATATCTATCAATGGCCCTTTTCTCGCCAATTAAATGATCAGCTGGAATTTCATCTGGTTTTGATGATGAAAATATTCTATTCCATATAAATTTAAAACCTTGTGTATCCGCTGGTTCGATAAGCGGATAATTTCTAAAACCGTTTTCGGTATGATGCTTTGGTTTATCCTCTGCCCGCAAATCATAATCAGAGGATGATGAACAACCTATTACAAAAAATACAAATAAAATAATACATATTTTGCGGGTGAAAAGATTCATTGATCCTAATGTCTCCTTGGATGCCTCCAATGTGGAGTTTGTCGAAAATTTCACAACCGCGTCATCTCGGGTTTCCTGGAAATCGAGGATAACTGAAGACTACGCTAATAAACATTGAATCCGAAAAATATAGGACATTAAGAATAGCAGGGCCAAGGACTTTTATCAATATTTTTGGGTCGTGGGGCATATTGAAGGGCTTATCTGCATTTGAGGAATATCAGATCTATTTTATATATTTAATAACATATAAGATCATTGTACGTTTTGGTAAGAAATTGAGCGCCGGGAATCTGTCAAATTTGGGGCAAATTTAAAACATATCATTTAGAGAATGACTGTAATCAGATGCAATGCATATTCGTGAACTACTCAACTCACCTTACTACCCAAATTAATGTACTGCCATTTTGATCCTCATCCCGCAATAAATGCAACTTTTTCTATTAACACCTTGGACAAGTCCACAAGAACCGCAGATAATGCCATTAACTGGCAGCTTGATATTATTTGTATCAGCGAACACACATTCAACCCTGTCATCAATCTCAAAGGTGGCATAGCACACCGGACACAGGGTCTCACCCGGCTCCGCCTGTATACATTGGTTCAAGCAGAATGGACATGTTAAACATTCGTAGCGAACAGACGTACAATCTTTGCTGACCTTGTGCATCCTTGTGTATCCCATGTTTAAGCATTATACACCCCGGATTTCCCTTTGATGGCTAAGGGATACCGGGCAAATTGAACCGTCTGGTTTCGGCAGCTATTTGCTAATCTTGTCCCGCAACTGCCGAGAGCACCTAAATGTCACAACCCTTCTCGGTTCCAGCATCATATCCTTACCGGTGGCTGGATTCCTACCTTTCCGCTGCTTCTTTTCTTTTACACAGAACTTCCCGAAACGACTGACAAGTACATCCTCACCCGATTCCAAATTTCGCTTAATAATTTCCAGCAGAGTTTCGATCAAATCGAAAGATCGGTTCTTTGTATAACCGATATGTTCTGAAACCGCTTCAACGATATTGGCTTTGGTGAGGGTCATAGATAATGCTCCTGTTTTTTAAACCGTCCAGATAACCACAGGCTTGATCCATAATTACTTCACACCGACATAAATCCCTTTTGCAACTCTTGTGATTTTTCCCTGTTTGTATGTCCTGTTAAGAATGTTACGGACTTTTTTCTGGTCAAAACCAGTTTTCTTCACCAATGCTGCAGTATCAACACCTTTCTTGGATCTATTAATGATTGCAAGGACCTTGTCGGTATCAGTTTTCTTGCCGCGTTTCGCCGGGGCCTTTTTGCTTACAGCCTTTGCTTTAGGCGTTGTCTTGACTGATTTTGCCTTCGGCTTTTCCGCTTTCCCGAGTTCAGTTGCCAATTTTTCAATTTGATTTACAAGTTTGGTTAACTCTTTGCTGATAGCCGTAAGATCCCTGGTAATTGTCATTTTGTTCTCCTTCTCCATTTTTTTAGATTAATATATTCTTTGATAACAATATGTTACAGAATAGCTTTAGTTGTATGTTACATAATAG
>JBAVYC010000622.1:0-2142 GCA_049698595.1 Desulfobacterales bacterium
CCGTCCACCTGACAGAGTTCATGACTGGATGCTTCCATGACCGCCTGTAACGTTTTGAACCTCAACAATGCAGCCTTGGCCATTGCCTTGCAGTCTTTTCGGGGCGTACCGAGTGTCAGCAACAGCTCGATCACCTCGTAGTCCTGAAATCCTTCTAAGCCGGCGTTTAGAAACCGTTCCCGCAATCGTTGTCGGTGGCCATCGCCTTTATGCCGTTTCTTCTTGTCCATTCAAATCTTCTTTTTCAGCCAGCCGTGCAGCACCCACCACCCGTTCATCCACATCCATCCCCATGACTTTCACCCCTTGGGTGTTTCGGCTGATAACCGAAATACCTTTAAAAGGCATCCGGATAATTTTGCCGTTGTTTGTCATCAGCATCAAATCGTTATCTTCTTCAACGAGTAAAATGGACACGACCAATCCGTTTCGCTGGGTGGTTTTAATTGAAATCACCCCTTTTCCGCCACGCTTCTGGACGGGGTATTCATCGATGGACGTTCTCTTGCCGTAGCCGTTCTGGGTAACGGCAAACAGGGTCTGGCCATGGCTCAACACCTCCATGCCCACTATTCGATCTCCGCCGTCAAGCCGCATGCCGCGCACCCCCATGGACGTACGTCCCGATGGACGAATATCCGCCTCGTGAAACCGGATAGACTTGCCCATGAGGGAGCCTAAAAACACATTCAGGGTACCATCGGTAATTCTGGCGGATATCAGCTCATCACTGGGCATTAGACTCAATGCAATGATACCGCCGGCCCTGGGCCGGCTGAAGGCCATTAAATCCGTCTTTTTAACCAGTCCGCTTTTGGTGGCCATCAGCACATGGTAGCCAGGCTCAAATTCAGGGACCGCAAGCACTGCAGTCAGGCTTTCGCCGGATTCAAAATTTAGCAGATTGACAATCGCCTTACCGAGACTCATGCGACCGGCCTGGGGAATATCATAAACCTTGCACCAATAGACTTTGCCTTTATTGGTAAAGAACATGAAGGTGTGATGGGTGGAAGCGACAAACAGATGCTCGACAAAATCATCCTCTTTTATCCCCATGCCCGTCTTGCCTTTGCCTCCGCGGCGTTGATTGCGGTAAAGGGTTATGGGATTTCGTTTGATATATCCCCGTTTGGAAATGCTAACAACCATATCCTCTTCGACAATCATGTCTTCGATGGTGATTTCTCTTGTTTTTTCAACAATTTCTGTGTACCTGTGATCACCGTATTCCGTTTGGATCTCGCCAAGCTCTTCTTTGATAATATTGAGAACCAGTCGCTCATTGGCGAGAATTTCTTTAAATCGGGCAATATCTTTGAGCAATTCCTTATATTCTTCCACAATTTTTTCGCGTTCAAGACCTGTGAGTCGCTGCAGCCGCATATCAAGAATGGCCTGGGCCTGGATGGCAGTCAGGTCGTAGGCTTCGATCAGTCGTTCTTTGGCCTCCGGGGGTGATGTGGATTGCCGAATCAAGGCCACAACATCATCCAGATGATCAAGGGCGATTTTCAAACCCTCCAGGATATGGGCCCGTGCTTCGGCTTTTTTCAAATCATAACGGGTTCGCCGAATGACAATATCTTTGCGATGCAGGATAAAGTATTCCAGGATTTCCTTTAAGGCCAACATTTCGGGCCGATTGTTGACAATGGCGAGGAAAATGATGCCGAAGGTGTTTTCCATCCGCGTCATTTTATAAAGTTGATTGATGGTCACACCGGCAATCTGGTCCTTTTTAAGACCGACCGCTACACGCATGCCTTCCCGATCCGATTCATCCCGCACATAACTAACACCTTCGATATGCTTATCTCTGACTAGTTCGGCAATCTTTTCGACCAGCTTGGCTTTATTGACCTGGTAGGGCAATTCCGTCACGATAATGGTTTCGCGCTGAGTGCGCTTATCTTTTTCGACGACCACCCGGGCTCGAATCTTGATGATGCCCCGCCCGTTCCGATAGGCCTCTTTAATACCGTCTGTTCCGTATATTATGCCACCGGTCGGGAAATCGGGACCCGGAATATAGTGCATAAGTTCCTGCCAGGTGATTTGCGGATTATCAATTAACGCCACAGCGGCTTTGATAACATCAGAAAGGTTATGCGGCGGTATATTAGTGGCCATTCCAACGGC
>JBAVYC010000623.1:0-9082 GCA_049698595.1 Desulfobacterales bacterium
ATAAAAAAAGCACGAGAATTAAATAAAAGAAATGTACAAGCAAAGTAACACTATGAAATTTACCAGTACCGAGTACCAAATACCCAGTACCCAATACCAAATACCCAGTACCAAATACCAAATACCCGATACCAAGGAGCGTAGCGATGTCCATTTCATATTCAATCTACATTGTTGATGATGAGCAAACCATCACTGATGGTGTAACTATGGCCCTTGAGGACGACTACCGGGTCAAAACCTTTGCGGATGCGGAAACGGCCCTAGCGCAATTGCCAACAGATCCACCGGATTTGATTCTGCTCGATATCGGATTGCCGGGGATGAACGGGATCGACGCGCTGCACCATATTAAAGATGTCTATCCGGATATCCTGGTTATTATGATTACGGCCTATGAAGATGTGGACACTGTCATTTCGGCCATGAAAATGGGTGCCTATGATTACGTCGTCAAACCGCTGTATATGGATGGTCTGGAAGTCACCATCCGAAATGCCTTGGAGACCATCCGATTAAGAAAGGAGATTCGGGCGCTGCAGGAAAAGCATTTAAAAGAGCACATCCCCTGTTTTATCGCCGAAAGCAATGCCATCCAGGATGTCATGGAATTTATTAAAATGGTGGCTCAAAGTCCGGATACACCTGTTCTTATCATAGGTGAAACGGGGACCGGAAAGGAACTGCTCGCCAGCGCGATCCATTGCAATAGTCCTAATTTCAATGCGGCTTTTGCCACGGTGAACTGCGCCGCCATTCCCAAGGACTTAATCGAGAGTGAACTTTTCGGCTATGAAAAGGGCGCCTTCAGTGGCGCCGGGGCAGCCGGCAAGAAAGGACTGATCGAAGAGGCCGCCAATGGAACTCTATTTTTGGATGAGGTCGGTGATCTTAGCCTGGAAGCCCAGGCCAAGCTTTTACGGTTTCTGGAACTTGGTGAATTCTACCGGGTCGGCGGGACCAAAAAATTGCATATTGACACCCGCGTGATTTCCGCCACCAATAAAGATTTAGACCAGATGATAAGGGACGGCCAATTCAGAAGAGACCTGTATTTTCGTTTGGGTGTCATAAAAGTGAAAGCCCCTTCCTTAAATGAGCGTCCGGATGACATCATTCCATTGACCAAATATTTTTTGCACGAATTCAGTCGCAAGTTCGGCAAAAAATTTACCGGAATTTCCCCGCAAGCCGAAACCTTCTTGCTGACCTATAACTGGACAGGTCATGTGCGCGAATTAAAAAATTTTATCGAAGGCGCCGTCCTGATCGGCAAGGGACCTGAACTCTCGCTCAAGGGCCTAGACTTAGATCCAAATAGCCAACGCGCGCAAAAAGCGCCGATTCGTGACAAGACCGGCTTTCCTCCCCTTCCCCCGGAGGGCATCATTCTGGATGCGCAGCTCCAATCATTGGAAAAGCATTATGTTGAAGAAGCGCTTAAAGCTGCCGGAGGCAATGAAAGCAAGGCCGCCAAGCTATTGAACATCAATCACCACACGTTCCGTTACCGCAAAAAGAAGCTGCTCGGTGAATGAAGCGGTGCACAAAAAGGCAACAATTGGCTGGTGTGATTCGACGGTCTTTTAAATGAAGTGGATATTCTTCGGCGCAACGCTTAAAAAAAACCGATGCCCAATGATGTGGTCGATGGTATGCAGTTTGCTGGTGGTCAGGATGGATTGGAATTGAAGATTGGATACGTCCACCGCCACGTCGGAATATACCCCTTGATTGCTGATCCTGGAAATAAAACCCCCCAGGAGGTTGGGAGGCTGACCTTCAGGTGGGGTGGTGAAAAGCCTAACATGCTCCACCGATTTTGGGATTAGGGCTTTGTCGATGACCTTGAAATCGGCCGAAGCCATGATATCAGCCGGTTTGTTCAATTGGGAAATCATGCGCGCCATTTTGGTGCTGCCACCGCCTTCGCGCTGAATGTCAATCCCGGGGTTAGCGGTTTCAAACTGTTTTTCTATTTTTGCCAACGGTACCGTCAGGCTGCCGGCATGGAATATAATGACCTTATCCCCGGCGACTGCCGGAAAGGTTCCCAATCCAAATCTCTAATCCTTAACAAACAGTAAAAAAACCTGACACCCACAGCTCTCAATACGCTCCATTTTATTGCTCGTTAAATATCTGAAACATTCTTTCTTGAATAAAATAGAACACTTACTCACTCCCTTCACTTTTGGCACAAGCTTTGCTCAGATATATGGCAAAAGAAGAAACCGCCAAATTTGTAAACCGGAACTATAAAAGATTTGTAGGGTTGATTTTAAGTTTCGGCCGGAAGGAGAAAAAAATGACTCCCACTTTAGTAATGTTAGTCGATGATGAGGCCCCTTTTGTAGAAACCATGACCAAGCGTCTGGCAAAAAGAGAATTGAATGTAATTGCTGCCTTTAGCGGTCAGGAGGCATTGGAAATCCTGGATTATCAGCGCGATGTGGATGTGGTGATCCTGGATGTCAAAATGCCCGGCATGGATGGGATCGAAACCCTGAAGAATATGAAGTCAGCCTACCCGCTAATCGAGGTTGTCATGCTCACGGCCCATGCCACGGTGGAATCGGCTATTGAAGGAATGCGGTTCGGCGCATTTGATTATTTGATGAAACCCTGCGACATGGAACAACTGATGGCTAAAGTCAACGAAGCCGCTCGTAAAAAGCGCGATCACGAAGAAAAAATCAGGGAAGCCCATGTGAAGGAAATATTGGCAAAACGCGGATTTTAGTAAACGCGACGGTACGAATATGACGAAAAATACTCAATTGACCGATCATTATTTCCGTTCGCTGAACCGGAACATTATCCTGATTATCATCATCGTTTCCGTCATCCCCCTGATCCTTGTCAGCAGCACAATTTATTATCAATTCCGGGCCTCCTTCCATGGAAAAGTTTATGACCACCTGGGTGAACTGGTTCACAGCCACACCCAGAATATCGATTTCTTTTTACAGGAAAAACTCAGTGATATTCGGTTTTTAACCGATAGTTGTGGTCGGGATAATCTGGGAGATGAATCATTCCTGCAAGAGCGCCTGGTTGCGCTCCAAAAGGATTTTGGCCAGGATTTCGTTGATTTAGGCGTTATCAATGCCGAAGGAGAACAAATCGCCTATGCGGGGCCCTTTAAATTGGGCAAGGCCGATTACTCGGATGCCGAGTGGTTTCGCCGGGCAATTCAGAGCGAATTTTATATCAGCGATGTCTTTCTAGGACTCCGGGGGTTGCCGCACTTTATCATTGCAGTGCGCAATAGCCGGGAAGATGGTCACTGGATCTTACGGGCGACGATCGACTTTGTCGCATTTACCACTCTGGTTGAAAATATCCGCCTCGGTCAAACCGGCTTTGCCTTTATCTTGAACAATAAAGGAGAATTACAAACAACGCCGATTACAAGACGTTCTATTGATATTATTGCCGGTAAGAGCATTTACGCAGAATTCTTGGCCAAACCCTTGGTCTCTGCCAGCGAGGTCCGTATCGCCGTCAAATCGGACAGCTCCGAGCATGAAAACATTTACATTGCGGCCTTTTTAAAAAATGGCGACTGGTTGCTGGTATACCAACAGCGGGCCGCCGATGCCTTCGCCGACCTCGGCAAAACATTTACGATAACCACGATCCTGATGTTCGCAGGCCTGCTGGGTATCATCGTGATGGCGTTTACCCTGTCCCGGCGAATCGTCAAACGTGTTGCAAAAGCGGATGAAGAAAAACAGATGATGAGCAAAAAAGTCGTCGAAGCCGGCAAATTAGCCTCTGTTGGGGAACTGGCTGCCGGTATCGCCCACGAAATCAACAACCCCGTTGCCATTATGGTGGAAGAAGCCGGCTGGATGGGGGATTTGCTGGAAGAAAAAGAATTCCGCGCAAGCGAAAATCTGGCCGAATTCGACAGGGCCATCAAACAGATTCAAACCCAGGGTAAACGCTGCAAGGAAATTACACACAAATTGCTCAGCTTTGCCCGCCAAACCGACACCACTGTTCAGGATATACTTATAAAAGAACTGATTGAGGAGTTAGTGGCCCTTTCAACCCAGCGAGCCAAATACAGCATGGTGGATATAAAAACGGATTTTCCGGGCGACCTTCCCGCTTTGAAGGAATCCGTGTCCGAGTTGCAGCAAGTCATTTTTAACCTGATCAACAACGCCTTGGATGCCATGGAAAAAGATGGCGGAACGCTGACCATATCCTCGTATCGCAAAGAAAATTATATCATCGTGAAAGTGACCGACACCGGCAAAGGAATCCCTGAGGCCAACCTGGACCGGCTATTTGATCCTTTTTTTACAACCAAACCAGTGGGCAAAGGGACCGGTTTGGGGCTTTCGATCTGCTACGGCATCATCGATAAAATGGGTGGCAAAATCGAGGTTGAAAGCACGGTGGGAGTGGGTACTACATTTCTGGTCTCCATTCCGTTTAAGGCAGAAGATGATTGATAACAGTTTGAAATTTATTATCAAAAAAATCGAAGTTGTGAAGGAAAATGACAAGTTCAGCTAAAAACAGCAATACCGATCATGTTCGCCTTCTTCTGATCGACGATGAAAAAGATTTTGTAAACATCCTATCCAAGAGACTTAAACGCCGAAGCATCGAGGTCAAGAAGGCGTTTAGCGGCGCCGAGGCTATTCAGGCGCTGCGCGGTCAAGAGTTTGATGTGGCGGTACTGGACTTGAAAATGGAAGATATGGACGGTATCGAAGTGCTGAAAATGTTGAAAATAATGGACCCCCGGTTGGCAGTGATCATGTTGACCGGACATGGATCGGCTGAAGCTGCCGAACAGGGGATCAAACTGGGGGCCTTTGATTACCTTACCAAACCGTGTGAGTTGGCAGAATTACTGGGGAAAATCATGGCGGCCTATGCGCATCACAAGCAGGACGAATAGCAATTGTAGAATGTTGAAGTTGGCTTCGATTGCATCCGGATCAGACGACAGAGTCTATCAGCAGGATGAAAGGGGAAAAGATGTTTTTAAAATCAAAGTGGTTTCAGCTTGGCGTGGCTGTTATTCTTTGTCTGGTTGTTCTCCTACTGCCCAGACCGGAAGGAACCAGATTCACCATAAAAGGTGATGGCAATCAGCTCTTATTGCAGCACATCAAAGTCAACTTTAATCTTGTCAATGAAGCAAAAAAACCAACTGAAGGATATACCGTTGAAGTCACAAGTCCGCCGGATTTTAAATCTCCCGGAAAATACTTGCAGGAAACAGCTGAAAGGCATAAGTTGAAGGGCCTCCGAATTGACTATTTAGACGGCCTTTCGCCCAAAGCAAAGCGATTTCTGGCCGTTTTGGCGATGCTGATTTTCCTTTTTGTGGCCGAACCCATCCCCTTAGAGATTACAGCCATCTGTATCGGTGTCTTTTTAGTCATCACGGGGATAAGTGATGTTAAAGACGCCTGGGCGCCCTACATGCATCCGGTCGTGGTCTTTATTATGTGCTGCCTGATTTTTGCCATTTCCCTGGACAAGGCCGGGCTGACCAAGCGGCTGGGCTATTTTATTGTCAAAAAGGCCGGCAACAGCATTACCAAATTCACCTTTATCATCGCCATCAGCCTGGGTCTGGCATCTTCTTTCCTGCATGATGCCGCCGCCTGCGCCATCGGAATCGTGACCATGCTGCCGTTGATGCGGGCGGCCAATATTGAGCCCCATTCCAATACGGCAAAATTCATGATGCTCTCTTTGCCGTTCGCCTGCTCCAGCGGCGGCATGGGCACCCTGGTGGGGGGCGGACGTAACATGGTGGCCGCCGCATTCCTGCATGAATTCACCGGCATCGAAATTACCTTCTTCGACTGGATCAAGTACGCCATGCCGGCGGCCATTGTTACCGTGCCGGTAGCCGTCGGCGTTGTCTGGTTGGTTTTCCGACCGGACCCCAAATACAAACTGCCGGAATTCGATGAAGCGCTGGTGGCATGGAGTTCTATTGAAAAACGAACACTGCTCATCATCGGCATCGCATTCATCCTGTGGCTGACCAAAGAAATTCATGGTATACATTATTCCGTAACCGGCATGCTCGCTGTTGCGGCCCTGGTTCTGACCGGTGTTCTGGAATGGGAAGACATTCACAAAAACCTGGAGTGGGGCACGGCTTTGTTTATTTTCGGCGGCGGCATTTCGCTGGGCCTGGCCATGGGAAATTCGGGGGCGGCTGCTTATTTTGCCCATCTTTTCTTCCCGCTGGTTCAGGGCGGCGGTTGGCTGGTGCTGTTTGCCGGCGTGGCGATTTTCGGCGCCCTGGTAACCAACGCCATGGCCAATGTCGCTGCCGCGGCGTTGATATTGCCGATCGTGATTCCCATGGCCCAGCTGGAAGGGGTGAATCCGACGGTGCTGGCGCTTTGCCTGGGAATGGCAACTTCGTTTGCCATGCTGCTGGTTATCGGCTGTCCCCCGAATGCCATTTCGTATAGTTACCGGTATTTTAAAGCCTCCGATCTGACCAAGGCCGGCCTTGTTGCCACCCCCGTTTTGCTGATCGTTTTAATTCTGGTCGCCGCTGTCTGGTGGAAGATTTTGGGACTGGTGTGAACTCGGGTTGGGGGTTGCGGGTTGGGGGTTGGGGGTGAAAAGGCATAGGGCAGGGGGCGTGGGGCAGAGGGCATGGAGCATGTAGCAGAGGGCATGGAGCAGAGAGCATGGGGCGAAGAGAAGCGGGGAAGCTCAAAGCTCAAAGATAAAAGCTGAAAGACTATTTGCAAATTAACCACAGACACACACGGACACACGCAGACATGAATGATCTGAAATCTGAAGGGATAGAAACTGAGAAGATAAGAAGTTTAGAAGGTGAGAGGGAATTTAAATGACGAACAAATTTTAGACCTGGTTGAATGGTTGATCGGGTAAATTATAGTCATAATTTCAGAATGTCACGATTGTTGAAACATGAAGTTTCTAATTATTTTGCAAATATGGGGTTAATCCATATTTAAAGCCACTTAACCAATCAACGATATCTGTATTTAGAATTATCCAGTATCAAGTACCGAGTAACGAGTATCAACTCAAGGGAGACATCTACCTGTGGAAACTATTCGCCTCCTTCTGGTCGACGATGAGAATCACTTCCGCCAAACGATCGCCAAGCGTCTGGCCAAGAGAGGCCTGGCTTCCGATCAGGCGTCCGATGGGAATGAATGCCTGTCGATTCTTGAGAAAAAAGCGATGGATGTGGTGGTGCTGGATGTGAAAATGCCGGGTATGACCGGCATCGAGGTTCTGCGAAATATTAGAAATAAATATCCAAAGACCGAGGTCTTATTGCTGACCGGGCAAGCGACCGCATCCGACGGGGTTGCAGGGATTAAATCCGGTGCTTTTGACTACTTGACGAAACCCATTGAACTGGAACACCTTTTCAATAAAATTCTCCAGGCTTATGAAAAGATCCAGAGATTAGATGCCGAACAAAAAGAAGCCCAATACAGAAAACAAATTGAGCAACAGATGATCGTCACCGAACGACTGGCGTCTCTGGGGACATTGGCGGCCGGGGTGGCACACGAAATCAACAACCCGTTGGCAATTATTAGAGAATCGGCGGGATGGATGCGACAATTGTTCGACAAAGATGAACTAAAAGACATTCCCCGTCATGAAGATTTCGTAAAGGCGTTGGATAAGGTGGAAAAAAACATTGAGAGGGCCAGCCGGATCACCCACCAGCTCTTGGGATTCGTTGGAAAATCCGAATCCACCATCTCGGAAGTAAATTTGGTGGAATTGGCAGAGGAAGCCATCCAACTAATATCCCATGATGCTCAAAACCGGCACATTGGTATCGTACGACAGATGGAACCTCCACCAGATGCGATCTGGAGTGACGCCTATCAAATACGTCAGGTATTGCTGAATCTGCTGACAAATGCCATGCATGCCGTCGATTCCGCAGGAACCATCACTATTGCCATTGAAGATCTCGGCGATAGCCGGATGATCACGGTCAGTGATACGGGGCAAGGCATTCCGCGGGAGAATCTGGATAAAATATTTGAACCGTTTTTCAGCACGAAACCCCCCGGACAGGGGACAGGCCTGGGCTTATTTGTCTCGCGGGGCATAGTCGAAAAGCTCGGGGGTACCCTTGAGGTAGCCAGCAAGATCGGTCAGGGTGCCCGCTTTAGCATCCGGCTGCCGAAGCATCTAAGCGGAACCGTTGAATTTAACGAAAGCCGCAGGGAGAACCGGGCCGAAAAAATAAAGTCCCGTTTTACAGGGTAAAAAGGAGAGAAAATCATCATGATTAAGATACCAACCCGGGTTTTGTTAGTTGATGATGAAAAAGATTTTGTGGAAATGCTTGGCTTGAGACTCGCGGAGGTGGGCGAGAACGTCACCCCTGCCCATAGCGGCCGGGAATGCCTCCAGGTTTTAGAAAAAAAAGAAATTGATGTGGTGATACTGGATATTTTAATGCCGGGCATGGATGGTATCGCCACCCTCAAGGAGATAAAAAGAAGGTTCCCCTTGGTCGAGGTCATTATGCTGACCGGGCATGGCACCACCGAGAGCGCGGTGAAAGGCCTCAAACTGGGAGCCTTTGATTATCTTTTAAAGCCGGCCCATTTCGGGGAATTAACCGCCAAACTGGAATCAGCCCGTAAAAGAAAAGATGAGCAGGCCGAGCGGATCCGAAAGGCCGAGGCCAAACTTCTTTTACGGAAAAGTGGTGATATATAGCTTGATCTTACCCACCAAAGTCCCTTATTATCGACCCAATTCATAAGAATAAGGGATTGGCAAACTTTGAAAATGTGGCATAAAATCAGCTTGCGTGTCCGTATATATGTTCTTTTGGTTTCCCTGGTGATGATCACCATGGCCGGAGGTGTTGTTACCGTTTGGTATACCTATCAAATGGAGCAGCTGTTAACATCCGTCACGGAAAAAGACCTGGCGGCCTTTCGGACAGCAGAAGCCCTTGAGATTGCCCTTGCTAACCAGAAAGGTTTTGTATCCTATTATTTCATCGAAGGCGACGCCGAATGGCTGCGGCAACTTGGCGAATTTCGTCAGATTTTCAAGG
>JBAVYC010000624.1:0-3565 GCA_049698595.1 Desulfobacterales bacterium
GTTCTATATTTTGTTTATATTTTGAAAGTCAAACAGCCTGGCTGGTTTCCCAAAAGCATTAACCGGGTTATGATTTTCTCACCGATAAATTTCAAAAAAGATAAATAATATTTGCAAATAATAGAGGATAAGCCTACATTGAAATACCCCCAGTGTTGCATATACGTAACGTGGTCATTTTCCTTGGCCGCAGAAGAAGCCTTGAAAATCATTTCAGTAAGGAGTACTTATGCTAAATTTGCCGGCGGTTGCACCTAACACTTCGACCTGGCGCCCGATTCCCGACAACACGATAGCAAGCCTGCGCGAGCCGGTCCCTAATAAAGGAGGTGCTTCATGACCCAACCCAAGGCTGCCGCCAAGCCGTCCGGATACCGTTGGGTGGTCTTCTGTCTCCTGGCCTTTGGTTACCTGTTGGTATATTTTCACCGGCTCTGCCCGGCGGTGGTGGCCTTGGACATGCAGGCCGACCTCCAGGCCAGCGGCGCCTTGCTGGGTTTTTTGGCAGCCGCCTATTTTTATCCTTATGCCTTGATGCAGCTTCCTTCAGGCCTACTTTCCGACTCCTGGGGTCCACGTAAAACCATCACCATCTTCTTTGCCCTGGCCGGCGCCGCTTCCATTTTTTTGGGCATGGTCGAGTCAATGGGACTAGCCATCCTGGCTCGGATACTGGTAGGTTTAGGCGTGGCCATGCTCTTTGTACCCACCATGAAAGTGATGACCAGCTGGTTCAAAACTGAAGAGTTCGCCCGGATGACCGGCATACTCATGGCGGTGGGCGGACTGGGGGCGTATACCGCCTCCCGGCCCCTGGCCTGGCTTAGTGACAAGATAGGCTGGCGCGGCAGCTTTGTGACCATCGGCGCCGCCACCCTGGTAGTGGCACTGGCAATCTGGTTCCTGGTACGCAACACTCCCCAGGACATGGGGCTTCCCGTGGTTAACCAACCGGCTCCGGACAGCCCCGGCAAGGCCAAGACCATCGGACTGGCCCAGGGTATGAAGATGGTGCTTTCCTCAGGGCCTTTCTGGTTTCTGGCGGCTTGGTTCTATTTCTCGTTCAGTATATTTTTCAGCTTCGGAGGGCTGTGGGGCGGTCCCTATCTGATGCACGTTTATGGTCTCAGCAAGGCCGAGGCCGGCAACATCCTTGGAATGCTGGCATTGGCGATGATAGTGGGGAGTCCTTTTTTTAGCTGGCTGTCGGATAAGGTGTTTCGGTCCCGGAAGAAGGTCATCGTCCTGGCCTCGATCATTACGCTGGGCCTCACCATCCCTCTGGCCTTCTTTCCGGCTGCAATGAACCGACCCACGCTTTATCTCCTATGTTTCCTTCTAGGTTTGTTCAACAGCGCCGTGGTGGTGGTGGCCTTCACTGCGGCCAAGGAACTGTTCCCGGTGGAGATTGCCGGTACCTCGGTGGGACTGGTCAACCTATTCCCCTTTCTGGGTGGCGCGGTGGCGCCGCCAATTTTGGGGGCCATCTTGGAGGCCCAGGAAAAAACCGCAACCGGATACCCGGCCGAGGCGTATTCCAAGGCCTTTCTGTTATACTTTTTATTTGCTCTATTAGCTTTGGGAGCAGCGTGTTTTATCACCGAGACCATGAAAAAATAAAGGCAGATTCATGTCTCGTCAGGATAGCCAGACCAGCGGACGTTTGCCGGTGAGCGCCGGGCTCATTTTGGGTCTGCTTTGCTTTTTGTGGGGCGCCCAAGCGGTGAGCATCAGGTTCAGCAACCAGGGGATGCCGCCGCTCATGAGCGCTGCCTTACGTTCTTTGGTTGCCGGCGCCTTGGTAATGGCCTATGCCCGCATAAAGGGCCGGGGGGTTGCCTTTCCTCCCGGAAAAAACCGCCACGCCTTGATGATCGGCCTTTTGTTCGGCCTGGAGTTTCTTTTCGTATATTGGGGCCTGGCGTTCACCCCGGCCTCGCGTTCAGCCATCTTTCTCTACACCCATCCTTTTTGGGTAGCCTTGGGTGCGCACTTTTTCTTGAAAGGCGACCGTCTGACCCCGGCCAAGATTTTCGGTTTGGTGGCGGCTTTCGGCGGGGTGGCAGCGGTTTTCCAGGCCCGCTCGCCGGAGCTGCCCCCGTTTTATTGGGTCGGAGATCTGATGGAGGTGTCCGCAGCCATGTTCTGGGCCGCCACCACCTTGTATATTAAGCGCATCACGGAGAAGGTGAGCCTGGATCATTTTCAGATCTTGTTTGCCCAACTTATCTACTCCTTGCCGGTGCTGGTTTTGGGATCGGTTTTGTTCGAGATACCCGCGGACTTGAATCTTAACTTTATCGTCTTAGCCGCGCTTTTTTATCAGAGTGTGGTGGTGGCTTTTGCTTCTTATTTAGTTTGGTTCTGGTTGATTCAGCGGCACACGGTGAGCCGCTTGGCGGCATTTACCTTCATGGCACCACTTTTTGCAGTAATTTTGGGCGGGTTGATTTTGGATGAGCCGCTGACGTTACTTGTCTGGGTAGGGTTGGCTTGTGTGGCCGGGGGGCTTTATGTGGTGAACCGATGAGTGGTGATCATGTGAAAAAGAGAAAAAATGATTTGACCCTTGTTGTGGCCGATTTTGAAAACATCTGAATTGAGCGGTTCAGCTGCATACTCGTATCCCGTTCCTAATTGCCGGTTTGAGAACTGCCGGTGCTTCCGATTGCCGGCTGGCGCAAAAAGAGATAGGCCACGAACCCTGAAAACACAAATGAGGCCCAGAACAGAAATGGGAGTCCCGCCCCAAATTTTGCCAGCCAATTCCCACAGGGCGGTGCAAAGACACTGGCGATCCCCATAACCGACATACTCAGCCCGGTGGCTGATCCGGCAAAGCGTGCGCCAATGCCTTTCTCCTCGATGATTGCCGTCATGGAGATGGCCATGAATCCGTCACGTGCGAGACCTGCCATCAGAACCGCCAGCGATATCAGGACACCACCGACAAATCCCAAGAGGCCGATGCCTGTGCCAATGAGTAGGGCTGCCGCCATCAGGACACCGCGGCGGCTTCCAATACGGTCGGAAAGCATGGCAACGGGAATTGCAAAGAGCATGCTGGCCGCGTGAAAGGATGCGAGTGTGCTGTCGGCCATTGCCGGCTGCCAGCTCAAGTCGCGCAGGTAGATCGGCAGGAGGCCCAACATCCCGGTGACACCGCCGGACACCCCCGCGGTTGCGATACAGAGTAACCACACGTTACGTAAGCGCATCACGTGCCCCATGGTTTCCCCAAAAGTGATCATTTGATTGTTCTGCCGGCCTTCATCCCTTGCATTCTCTTCTGAAAACCACCAGAACGCACCAAACAGGATCGCTACCCCACCATAGACGAACAGTACATTCCGCCAGCCGCCAAATAGCGGTGAAAAAACAGTGGCTGCCAAAAGCGACCCAAAGAGAAATCCCAGCGCCATCCCAACGGACACAACCCCATTCGCCATGCCAAGTTGTTCCTTGGGAAACCAGACACCGCACGTCTTATGGACATACATCGGAATCGACCATTGCGCAAAGCCGGTAATGAACACGGTAAATGCCAACATCGCGAAACCGTTCG
>JBAVYC010000625.1:0-2772 GCA_049698595.1 Desulfobacterales bacterium
TTTTCTTCAATGTGTTTGCGAAACGCCATTTCTTCTTTACGGGCCCTGCCGTAGTAGATACCGCCGGACAACACCCCGGATTTCAAATGCACATGGCCGCCCAGTTTGATGTTGTCCAGGACCGTCATGTGGGCAAAAAGCTCCACATTTTGAAATGTCCGCGCAATGCCCAGGGAGGCAATCCGATGGGCCTTGAGACGGGTTATATTGGTGCCTTCAAATACAACCCTGCCTCTTTGTGGCTGATAAAAGCTGTTGATACAATTCAGCAGACAGGTTTTACCGGCGCCGTTGGGCCCGATAATCGAAAAGATTTCACCCTTTTTCACTCCGGTGGTAACGCCCGACAGGGCCTTCAGCCCTCCGAAACTCAGATGGATGTCTTCGATTTGCATCTGGTATTCTGGTGCTTCACTCATGGTTTGCAACAAATGCCTAACCCGGATAAACCGGAAAAAACAAATTACAAATAATATCCAATGACCAAAAATCCAAATCTCAAACTAAGGATGTGATATTGAATGTTCACATTATTTAGTGCCCTTTCGGGGAGGGTTGCTTAGTTTCGATCATTAGAATTTGGAATCTATTTGTAATTTGGTGCTTGTGTTTTGATTTTTTGCCATAAAAGGCAGAAATATAATTTCTAACATACTAAATTGCCTAAAATGCTGTCAGAAAAAATGCCCTGGGGGCTTAATTATCCACCTGCTTAACCGTCACCCGGGTCTTCATCCGATAGCCCTTTCCATCTTTATACCGGATATCGGCTTCGATATCGATTTCTTCTTTATCGCCGTAAAGCGCTTCAATCAGTTCTTTATAACGCTCGACCACAAATTTACGCCGCACCTTTCGGGTACGCGTCAACTCTTCATCATCGGCATCGAGCTCTTTGTACAGCAGGACAAACCTTCTCACCTGGGCCACCTTCGGCAGGGAGCGATTTGTTTTGGCCACCTCTTGGGCAATTAAATCGTAAATCTCCTTTTTCTGGGACAGGTCGCTAAAGGTCGTGTAAGCAAGTTGCTTGTTTTCCGCCCATTTGCCCACATTGCCGGCATCAACGGAGATCATGGCGGCGATGTAGGGCTTCTCCTGTCCGATAACCACGGCGTCCATAATAAACGGTGAGAATTTTAATTTGTTTTCGATCAGCTGAGGTGAAAACCGGCTGCCGTCGGACAGTTTCATGACGTCGGCCATGCGGTCGATAATGACCACATGGCCGTCATCATCGATGATGGCGGCATCACCGGAGTGAAACCAGCCGTCGATGATGGTTTTGGCCGTCGCCTCAGGATTTTTGTAATAACCTTTGAAAACCGTATCACCCTTGGTCAGCAGCTCACCCGTATCCGTGGTCTTTACTTTAATTCCGGGCAGGGGAACCCCGACCGTATCCAGTCGGATGTCGTCGGTGCGATGGATAATGGTGGCTGCCGTGGTTTCAGTCGCGCCGTAGGCCTGCTTGATTTTAACCCCGAGGGCTAAAAACATTTTGAAAATTTCAGGCCCCAGAGGGGCACCGCCGGTGTAAGCATGGCGCAAATGGGTCAACCCGAAGAAATTGTTTAGCGAACGGAAGAGTATCACATAGGCCAGCCAATTTAACAGCCGTCTTCCCGGCGATGGCTTTCTTTTTTCGAGCGTATCGTCGGCCAAGCGGTATCCGATCGGCAAAAAGGTCTGATATACAAAGCGTTTAATCCAGACCGCCTCCTGGATTTTGACCTGAATATCCGAACAGATTTTTTCCCAGATACGCGGCGGTGCCAGCAAAATATGGGGTCCGATTTCTCGGATATTCTCCTGAACAGTTTCCACTTTTTCAGGAAAATTCACGGCAAAGGCTTTGTATAGCGGCCAGTACACGCCGAATTGCTGTTCTCCAATCCAGGCAAAGGGAAGAAAAGAAACGTATTCAAAATTGTCTTTGGCCGAATCGACCGCATCCTGCAACCGGGCCACCGCCACCATGTTCTTCTGGGTGATCATGCTGCCCTTGGGCAGCCCGGTGGTACCCGAGGTATAATTGATCATGCCCACCTCATCCGGGGATAAATCGGCGATCAATTCATCGAAAAGTTGGGGCTGTGTCTCCGCCAACCGCCGCCCCAACTTTTGGATATCTTTAAAAAACGCGAGAATGGGATCGTCATAATGGCGCATGCCCTTGGGGTCGTCGACAATGACTTTTTTCACCTTGGGGCAGGCGGATTTGAGTTCCAATACTTTGTCGGCCTGCTCCTGGTCACCCGCCACCAGAAAAATCGAATCCGAGTGGTTGATGATATACGCCACCTGTTCCAGGTGACTGTCCGGATAGATACCGACGATAGCACCCCCCAGCACCTGAACGGCCAATTCCGCGTATAGTCCCTGGGGGCGATTGTCCCCGGCATAAGCAAGGTTGTTTCCGCGTTTGAAGCCGAGCTGGTGCAGCCCCAGGGCAAAATTCCTCACATTTTCATAATAGCCTTGCCAGGTCACAGACTGCCAGATGCCGAATTCTTTTTCACGAATGGCCACCCGTTTGTCACCGTAGCACTCGGCGTTTCGTTTCAGCAGGGCCGGAAGTGTGGTGTTTTGATCGTTCATAAAGGTGTCGTTTAATCCGTCCGGATCCAGTCGGATATGGGCTCAAATACTTTTTTGCTCACGTTTGCCTTGTATACCCTGCCCATGGGAATCTTGTTGTCGACCACCGTAATCGGGGCCATCAAGCCGCCCACATCAAAATCCTTGATGGACTGCAGTGCTTTCACAAGA
>JBAVYC010000626.1:0-17733 GCA_049698595.1 Desulfobacterales bacterium
CATCAAAGTTGGTGGCATCTAAGAACTCAATGGACTCTGCATCAAATTCCCAGTCCTGGAGATCGTCCTTTTCAAAAAAAGCTGCAAAATCCGAATTTAGTGAAAATTTAGAAAAATCTAACCTGTCCGAGTCATGCATGGTTTATTCTCCTTGCCAATCGTACTTGAGTCGATGCTGGATCTTTTTATGGTTCTTTTTGGCTTTTGTTTTCATCCCTTCTACTTGCTGCCGTTTGTCTTTTCTGCGGATAGGGGACCGCTTGGGTTGATCAGCTTCTTTTTTAGCGAATCGTCGATTGTCCAGATTATAAATCTGATTGACTACCTCAATTTCATCTTCTTCGATATCGTAGCGATCCATTTTCATCTCCGGTCTTTTCATCCGCTATTTGTCTACAACTTCAAAGGATTCGACAGAAATGATTTTAAATTTACGGGTATGTTTTAGTATTCCTACAACTTTAACTTTTTGGGCGATGTGATTGACTACCAGATCATCACCCACGGCGTTGTTGTCGACCTCGTATATCTCGTTGTCTGCAACGATCTGATTGTTGTCATTAACTTCACCGACAAGGGTTATTCTGTAAGCCGCAACAGGGGGGACCAGAATGCAAATAACCATCAATACAACGAAAACAACAGTATAAAATCTTCCCATCGCTCAGGTTTCTCCCTTTCATAATCCTGGTCGCTATGGTGGTTCCGGACAGGTGTTAACCCTACGCTGAACTGATTTCTCAATTTAAGATGGCTGGTTTTATTAAACCGATACTGGGTCGAACGGGTAATTATAAGCAATAGTTATGCCAGGCTTGTAATGCTTTGATATTATATAGTAAATTTTCTAATAAAGATCAAAAACAGGAACTGACAATTCTGAATTGAAAATCAAATTATTTAGAAAAAAATATATGCTGCCAGAAATTGAAATAACACTCTGAAATTACTAAAATATTAAAATCGGAAATTTAAATTCCGATTTTTATTCATATCGGAATTAATAGTTCCTGTCTTTCATGTTATTCTAATGGCACGCAGATTGCTGTTACCCCCCCCCCGAGAATAGCATGCTGATCCATGTACATAGCAGTTCTTGATGGTCAGATTTAGGTGAATGAATCTAAATGGAGCAATTTAGCCAGATGGTGTTCATGCTCATCTCACACCAGGAGCTGCGCCGGTTAAAAAAAAACTGATTAATGGCACCGATCCGCAGGCATTTGTTATCGTCCGCGATACGTTGGAGATGATGGGATGGAACATCGGTAATCAGCCACACAGGTAAGTCCGTCAGGTGCTACTTTTACGCGGCTTTAAATTCTTCTTTGCGGATACCGTATTTGTTCATCAGTTTGTTCAACTGGCGGCAGCTGATGCCGGCATCACGCGCAGAGTCATTAATCTTACCCCGGTTCCGGGTCAGGACATCTTTCAGGTAGTTCCTTTCGATTTCTCCAACTCCCTGTTGCCTGGCCTCCATCAGCGTAAGTTGCTTACCGGTCGGCATGAATACAGGGGTGGCCTCAATTTCGAATAATTCATTGGGAAAACTTTCTGGTGTCAACACCGAGGCAGCTTCCAGGATATAGGCCCTTTCGACAAGATTTTCCAATTCCCGGATATTTCCAGGCCATGTATATATCTTGAAAGCCTCTATGACGAGAGGGTGAATGCCTTTTATTTCTTTTAAAGAAAATTGGTTCAAATTGTTCAAAAAGGTCTCAACGAACAAAGGGATATCTTCTAATCTTTCTCTTAAAGGCGGGATTTCAACCGGAAACACATTCAGGCGATAATATAGATCCTTTCTGAAACTTCCCTCATCGCACATTTTTTTCAGATCTGCATTGCTGGCCGCAATCACTCTGACATCCGTCTTCAGGGTTTCCTCTCCCCCCACCCGCTGATAGGTACCGTCCTGTAGGACCTGCAACAGTTTGATCTGAGCTGCGGGTGTAATGGTGCCGATCTCATCTAGAAAAATGGTGCCGCCCGTGGCAAATTCAAACTTTCCGAGTTTTCTGCGCACGGCTCCCGTGAAAGCGCCTTTTTCGTGGCCGAACATCTCACTTTCAACCAGGGTGTCCGGTATGGCCCCGCAATGCACGCAGATAAATTGCGCATCTTTACGATTGCTGTGCTGGTGGATCAATTGTGCCAGGACACTTTTTCCGGTTCCTGTTTCGCCGACCAGCAACACCGTGCTTTTGGTTGGTGATACGGTGCGAATTTGTTGAAAAACCTTTTTCATGCGTTCGCTGTTGGTCCGCAGCAGCTCAAAGGTGTCCACCTGCCAGAATTGGTCACGCAGGTAGTCGAGTTCCGACTGCATGATTCTCGTTTTGTTCAAATTTTCCGAAACCAATTTTAGTTCTTCGGCATCAAGCGGATAGGTAAGATAATCATCGGCACCGGCCTTGACTGCACTGACGGCTTTGCGTATGTTGTCCGGCCGGGTCATGACAATAATTTCTGCGGAAGGATATAACTGCCAGAAAGGCTTGAGAGACTCTTTGTCGTTTTCCTCGGAGTCCTGGTTGTTGAGAACATCCAGATCAATGAAAATCAGATCAAACCGTCTTCTTTGAAACAGCTCCAGCGCCTCAGCCCTGTTGGTTGTTTTTTCAACGGTAAAGCCTGATTTATATGTTGAGGCAATTAAACGATAGGCTTCTTCTTTGTTACTTACCACTAAAATCGACTTCATCCCGCGATCCTGACCAATAGTGTAAAATAAGTGTGTCTATTTGGATCATGCGATCAATCATCGCAACACGGTAAACTATATCAAGAGAAGATTTGAATCACAATTGAAAAGATTATGCCCGGGCAGTATTGCCCGGAAGTATTGAGCCTGGCGAAAAATATTGCACTGTGCAACGTGACCTAATTTAGACACCATCATGCTAACCTGCAGTTTATTCTGATATCATTATGTTATTTGTTTCCGAGGCCCTAACGTCGGCCGCCGATCGTCATTTTTAAGCACTATGTCCGTTCAATTCCGGTTCATATCCGAAGCGTCGTGAAATCCTCAGGGCGAATTCCCCGATAATTGCGCCAAACTCATCAAAACGTTCCGGCTGCAACCGGTCGGACGGTCCGGTGATCCATATCGAAGCGTTCGGTTCCAGTTTATGGTTAAAAATTGGGCAGGCAACGCAGTGCAGATTTAGGATTTCTTCCGCCAGATCGGTTGCGTAGCCTTTCTCTCTGACCTCTTTTAGATTTTTTACAAACTGTCTTTTGGTGATAATCGTGTTCTCGTTAAAGCGAGTATAGGTGATTGAATCAATAATTTTGCTCTGGTCTTCCTGATTCATATAAGCCAGCATTGCTTTGGCGGGTGCCGCCGTGTGCAGCGCGAAATTATGGCCCGGATCGACCATCACCTTCAACGGCTGGGTGCTGAGAACCTGTTCCAAGATGACGCCCCGGTTACCGACGAGGGTGCCGAGCAAGACGGTCTCGTTGACTTCGTCTCTGAGTTCCCGCATAACGTCGATTGATTTCTCCACCATGTGCACTTCCCCCACAGCGGAATAGCCAATGGCAAGAAATTTGGCAGAGAGCTGATAGAGCCTATCGGTTTCAATAATATACCCCTTGGCCGCCAGGGTTTTTAAGATGCGGAATACACTGTTTTTGGGATAGCCTAATTTGTCCGCAATGGTCGTAATGCCGCAACCTTTGGGTTGCCTGGCTAAAAAACCGATGATTTCAAGCGCTCGATCTAAGCTTGGAATGATGTAGTTGTTTCCCATTCGATTTGCAATCCTTTATATGGGTTCCTGTTCATACTGACTTCGGCCTTATGACCGGGTGCTTCGAATCTAAAAATTTTAATTATATAGAAAACTGTTTTATATAATATATATTATTATTTCAAATTTCAAGTCAGCGCCTTATTTCTAATGATGAGTTGCGACGCTGCCAATCAGATGCCAATTCCTTTTTTGCACATATTTTAATGGTTATACAGATCTTCTATATTATCAGTCTAAAATGTCAATAGAAAAATTTCAATTATTTTTACAATTTTTTATTGACAAGTATAAATTCACGTTCTATATATCAAAAAAATTAAAACACGTTAACCTCAACTAATATGACAGGAGGTAAAAATGCAATATCGAACCCTGGGAAAAACGAATATCTCGGCTTCGGCGGTCGCCCTCGGCACCTGGGCCATCGGTGGTGGACCCTGGTGGGGTGATTCAGACGACAACCAGTCCGTCAAGGCCATTCAGGCTGCGATTGATGCAGGCGTGACATTGATTGATACAGCCCCCGCATACGGTTTTGGCCACAGCGAAGAGATCGTCGGCAAGGCCATCAAGGGGCGACGGGACAAACTGATTTTATCGACCAAATGCGGACTGTGGTGGAAGGATGATAGGGGAACTTCTTTTTTCGAGATGGGCGACAAGCATGTCAAGCGCTGCCTGCTGCCGGCAACGATTGTGGAAGAAGTCGAAATCAGTCTCAGACGATTGGGTACCGATTATATCGATCTGTACCACACCCACTGGCCGTCGCTGGAACCGGACAAGTATCCCATCGAGGACACCATGCAATGCCTGATGAAGCTCAAAGAAGAAGGTAAAATTCGCGCCATCGCCGCCTCCAACGTGGACCTCGAGCACATAAAGCAATACCAGGCCGCCGGTATTCTGGATGCCATTCAACCCAGATACAGCATGCTCGATCGGGACATTGAAACAGAAATCCTGCCGTATTGCCTGGCGAACGACATCAGCGCCCTGGCCTATTCCCCGCTTGAGCAGGGTCTGTTAACAGGCAAAATCGGCATGGATCAGACCTTTGCGGAAGGTGTTTATCGAAACCAAATTCCATGGTATGCGCCGCAAAACCGGGAAAAAGTTCTCAACATGCTCGAAGGCTGGAGCGATCTGCTGACAAAATACAATTGTTCCCTGTCCCAACTCGTCATTGCCTGGACCGTGGCCCAGGAGGGCATCACCTTCGTTTTATGCGGTGCCAGAAAAGAGGCGCACGTCAGTGACAATGTCCGGGCAGCCGACCTTGAGCTCGATGCCGCCGATCTGAGCCGAATCCGCCAGGATGCCGAAGCGCTGGGGGCACCGGAAGCGTAATTCTAATTGAAGGAAAGTTTTTAAGAGCGAAGCAAGTAAAAAAACCGACACAAGCCGGAAAGGAGGTGGATAAAAAAAACGATCTAAAATAGACGGAAGAAGAAGAAACTAAAACCGACATAAGCCACAAAGGAGGAAGAGAAATGAAAAAGATAGTTTTATTATCCATCGTCATATTAGCTTTTGCTGTTACCGCTTATGCAGACTCCGTTAAGATTGCTTATTTTGTATCCGATTTGAAGAACGGATTTCATCAGGCCCAGTCCTACTGGGCCAAAAAGTACGCCAAAGAGAAATACGGCGCCGATGTTCAGGTCTTTGATGGAAAATCCGACGTCGCCACCATGACCGCCAACGTTGACCAGATGATTGCCCAAGGGATGGACATGGCAACCCTTCACATCTGGCAGGGTGACTCTGCCAAACCCGGCCTGGAGGAAGCCCTCAAAAAGGGCATCATCCTCGCCAGCTACTTCGATCAAATGCCCATTAACATACCGGTTGTGAGACCCGGCGAAGCTGAAATCTCATTTCAAATGGGTAAAATTGCCGCCGAGCAGTGGATCAAAGCCCATCCCGACAAACCCATAAAGATGGTTCAATTGGGATGGCCGGACAATGAAGCAGTCGCCGAGGGGCGCACCGTGCCCTTTGCCAAGGGTGTCAAATCGGTGGCCCCCGATGCGATCGATCTGGGCTGCATGGATGCCAGCCGGGGTCCGGATGTCGCCAAGAAAACCATCCAGGATCTGGTTCAGGCTCATCCGGATCTGTGCATCATCTACTCTGAGGCCGCCAACCTGACGGACGGCACGATGCCCGGGTTGAGAGCGGTAGGTCGCGGAAAAATGAAAAACGGTGTCCCCCTGACGGAGATCGTGATCAGTGTGGACTGCCCGGAAAATGAACTGTACGAAGTCTTCGATCCAAGTTCCTCCCTGAAAATGTCCATGGGCCTTCCGCCGCGCGAAACCGGCATGGGTCGGATCGACAACCTGTTCGCTATCAAAGACGGCAAGATCAAGCAAGTTGACCCGGCCAACCGTAAACCGATCTTTATCCCCAATTCCCTGGTTGGCTACTGGAGCATGAAACCGGACGAAGCCGTGAAATGGTATAATGAAGAATTTCAGGCCAACGCCAAGATGCCTAACTTCTAGTAACCGCACCAATCTGCATCAAAGTTTAAAATCGTAATTTATCTTCAGGCGGGAGGAAGCCAACCAAGGCTTCCTCCCCTTGAAACGATAGAACAGGGGAGCAAAGCCATGAGTGCTGTTCTGCTGGAAATAGAAAACCTGACCAAAGAGTTCCCGGGCGTGCGGGCCGTTGATGACGTCAGTTTCCATATCAACAAAAACACCGTTCACTGCCTTGTCGGGGAAAACGGAGCCGGCAAATCCACCCTGATCAAAATTCTCACCGGTGCAATTGAGAGGACGGCCGGCACTATCCTCATGAACGGCAAAGCCTATGTGGCCAACAACCCCAGGGATGCCAAACAAAAAGGCGTCAGCACCTTGTTCCAGGAGTTAAATGTCGTCGATCAGCTCACCGTGGAAGAAAACCTGACCCTTGGCATGGAGGACACCTGGTTTGGTTTTTTAAGAAAAACCGCCAAAATCAAAAAAATGGTCGCGGTTCTAAACGCCATCGAGCCGTCAATCAACCCCAAACAGTTGGTATCGGAGCTGAGTGTCGCCCAGAAACAAATGGTCGAGATCGCCCGGGCGGTGGCGTCGGAGTCCGACGTTATTATTATGGATGAACCAACGGCAGCTATCTCCGAAGATGAAATTCAGCGGCTGTTTAAAATTATAAAGAGCTTAAAAGCCAAAAATGTAACCGTGATCTACATCTCCCACCGGCTGGACGAAATATTTGAACTGGGCGATTACGTCACGGTTCTGCGAGATGGAAAGCATATCGAAACCCAACCGATCGCAGCGGTAAAAGACCGCTCCGAGCTCATCACCCTGATGATCGGTAAGACCGTCTATGAGCAATTCGTTGCCAGGGATCTGACAGATGCCGAAAACCTGCTGGAAGTAAAAAACCTGAACAACAAAAAACTCAAAGATATTTCCTTTGAAGTCAAGCGCGGCGAAATTGTGGGATTTTACGGACTGGTGGGCGCCGGCAAGTCCGAACTGGCCCGGGCCATATACGGCGCGGACAAATACACCGGTGAGATTAAATTCAAGGGTAAAAAACTCGAACATTTACCGGCCAAAGTGATCAGCGCAGGCATTGCGATGGTGCCTGAGGAAAGAAGATCCCAGGGGCTTTTCACCATCTTGACAATCAGAAATAATATTCCCGTCATGAACCTGGGCAAAATCTCCAAAATGGGATTTATCAACGCCGGCAAGGATATGAACTTCACCTTGGAATTTATTAAAAAACTGGGGATCATGACCAGCAGTTCCGAAAAAGAAGTTGCCAAACTCTCGGGCGGCAACCAGCAAAAAGTAGTCTTTTCCAAGTGCCTTTTCGCGGATGCGGATCTGCTCATCCTGGATGAGCCCACCCGGGGGGTCGACGTGGGGGCCAAAAGTGAAATTTACAAAATCGTGCGCCAGTTATCCCAGGAGGGCAAGTCAATCATTTTCTGCTCCTCCGAATTACCTGAAATCTTGAACATGTGCGATCGGATCTTTCTGCTCTACGACGGCATCCTGAAAGCCGGACTGGCTAACAGCCTGGACATCGACAGTGAAAAACTGCTTCATATTTGTACGGGAGGCCAATAATGCCGGAACGAAAAACAGCAATTGGCAAAATGAGCAATGAATCGTTTATTGTCTTGTCCATGTTCGGCGTGTTGATCATATTCTTTATCGCGGCATCTTTGTTCGTGCCCAGGTTTTTTAACATCCAAACTCTCTCAAATCAGCTATCACAACAGGCAGAGCTGATTATTCTAGCCATTTTCGTGACCTTTCTATTAGTCAGCGGCAATTTTGACCTGTCCGTCGGCGGCATCGTCGGTTTAGGCGCCGTTCTTTCGGCCTATTTCTGCCAGTCCCCGACCGGCGCCGGCATGGAACTGGCCCGTGGTCTCGGTATGCCATACGGGGTCGCTATTCTTGCGACCCTTATCTGCTGCATGTGCATTGGCGCGATCAATGCTTTTTTTGTCACCCGGATGAAAGTCGCATCCATTATCGTCACGCTGGGAACCATGTCGCTAGCGCGCGGTATTGCGCTGATTATCACCCAGGGCTCGCAGCGCAATGCCGGTCTGCCCTATGTGTTCAAAAAATTCGGTGAATTTTCCCTGATCGGCACCATCAACGCCTCGGTTATTCTGATGATCATACTGGTAATTATTGCGCTGATTATTGAAAAAAAGACCGTGTTCGGCCGCCGGACCCATTATATCGGTGCAAATCCGGTAGCCGCCAGGCTCTCCGGCATCAAAGTCGAAAAGCACATTTCGATCCTCTACTTATCAAGTTCATTTCTGGCCGGACTGGTCGGCGTCATCATGGGCTCCATTCACAATGCCGGTATCTCCAGCCTGGGCGAAGGATTCGAATTTGATGCGCTGGTCATCACCCTGCTGGGTGGGACCAGCATTGTCGGCGGATTCGGCTCCGTCATGTGCGCCGTCGTTGGCGCATTTATTCTCGGCATCGTTTCGACATCGTTGAACATGCTGGGGTTGTCGCCGGATATTCAGACCATCGTAAAGGGCGGCATCACGCTGATTGCGATTCTGTCGCAACGTTTTGCATTGGACCGCAGAACGACCTAGTACCCCGTCTCATAAGTTATGCATCCTGAAATGGCAATATAATATGGCACGGGGAATAATACGATTTACTCACCGCAAGGGGGCGGGGAAGCACGAAATACGAATATCGAAACTCGAAACAAACCATAATAACCCAAATACAAATGACCAGAACACCACGTCACACTCGTTGTTGGGCCGATTTTGTTTTGAATTTTGAACATTCGGATTTTGATATTGTTTCGGATTTCGATATTCGGATTTTCATAAAAATTGTGTCATCTCTTTAGAATTTTAAATGCCAAAATAGCTTATAAACTTTTGAAACACTCCACTAGTGGACCGGGATTTCATCATAAGGGGCGGCTAAATATGGAAATGCAAAGCAAATTCTCATGGACCACTTTCAAGAACATCTTCGTGTTCCTTGTGTTGGCTTTGATTGTCATCGGGTTCAGTTCAGTGTCAATGAATTTCATAAGTTCGGCCAACATCATCAATATTTTGCGAATGTCCGTACCGATTTTGCTCGTCAGCTGCGGCGCCACCCTCATCATGGTCGCCGCCCAGATCGACCTGTCGGTGGGCAGCATGGTCAGCTTGAGCGGTGTCATCTATTGCATTCTGCTGAAAAACGGGTTTGGGTTCTTGGCGGCAACCCTGCTGACATTAGGGTTGGGGGTGTTTATGGGGTATATCAACGGCCTGCTGGTGATGAAGTTACGCATCGTACCCGTTATCGCCACCCTGGTTACCCTCTACCTGTTTCGGGGTATTGCCTGGACCCTGACCCCGCGACGAATCGGCTTAATTAAAGGCAACATGCCGGAAGGTATCAATGATTTCGCTCGAGCGCCCGTGGCCCTGGGTCTGCCGGCAGCGTTTTGGCTTGCAGTGGCGGTCATCGTCATTATGGTCATTGTTCAAAAAAAGACGGTACTCGGCAAGTATACCGCGGCCATCGGCGGCAACATCACGGCAGCGGAATTATCCGGCATCAATGTCGTCTGGATAATTTGGATTCTGTATATGATTACCGGTTTTCTGGCTTCGATTGGCGGAATTGCCAGAGCAAGTTATTTGTCCATGGGGGATCCCATGACCGGCAATCTCATGGAGTTGGAAGTCATTATAGCAATTCTGCTTGGCGGCACCCGTTTTTACGGGGGTGAGGGGTCGGTATTAAAGACGGTTGTGGGCGCCCTGATCATCATGTGCGTGACAATCGGCATGACGGTTTTATGGATACCCCCCTACTGGCAGGCTTTTGCCAAAGGCATCGTGCTCGTCGGAACCGTCGCCGTGTACACCCTGATAACCCATAAAGTTGAGGAATAACATAAAACCAATTAAACGGAGCAGCAACCATGAAAGACGTCGACCACTACTTGTCCATCCAAAATGAACTGGGTGAGACCCCGATCTGGGCTCCGGACGAAAAATTACTGTATTGGGTTGATGTCGGCAGCCACATGATTTTTCGGATTGACCCCAAAACTAAAGAATATGCATCATTTAAACCGGATATGCCGGTCAGAGGCTTATTTCGCAGAAACTCCAACGATTGGCTGATGATCACCGATGCCGGCCTGGCGTTTTGGGATCGATCATCCAACACGTGTGAGTTTATCATCGATCCGTATGAAGATCAGCCTGATCTGCAGTTCAACGACGGGACGATAGACCGCCAGGGACGGCTATTGGCGGGTTCATTCAATTCCGTCCAACCGGATGCGCCTGACGGGTCTCTCTACCGGCTCGATTCGGACCGCAGCCTGCACAAGCTTGACCAAAACCTGGTCCTGTCTAACGGCGTCGCCATCAGTCCGGATGGCGAAACGGTGTATGTCTCCGAAATGCGTGCGAATAAAATCACCGCCTACGATTATGAAATCGAGTCGGGCACTGTCAGCAACCGACGTGTTTTTGTGGCAATCCCGGAAAATGCGGGCAAACCGGATGGCCTCACGGTTGACAGTCAGGGATTTGTCTGGGCCGCCCACTGGGGAGGATGGCGCGTGACACGCTATGATCCTGCCGGAAAACTGGAACGAGAGATTCGGATTCCGACTGAAAATGCTACCTGTATCGGGTTTGGCGGAGAAAACCTGAATGAATTGTTTATCACCACGGCCTGGTATGATTTAAGCGACCAACAGCGCCAAGACCAACCTCTGGCCGGTGATCTTTTTCGAATTCAGACCGATATAACCGGTATTACGGAACCGGTGTTTGATGGGTGAATTTTAGTTTAAAAATTCAGCCTTTCGGCAGGCTTACTGATTGACAAATATAAAACGTCGTTCTAAATATCTGCATATTTTAAAGGGAGGTGATGCCAATTTGACGGAAATGGGTGTTGATCGTTATTTAATTCCAGAGGTACCTTAGATAACTCATCAGCCAAACCATGAAAAACACATTTTGTTATGATGCGACAACAAATCGAAAATTAAACTGACACCAAAGATGGGAGGAAAATTATGAAAAGAATAGTATTGGGCCTACTGATCGTTTCCCTGGTGATTTTCACCGCAGGTTCCGCATTGGCAGAGAAATCTTATTTCAAGGGGGATCCGAGTGAAACCTACTACATGTGCGTTATGGTTTCCGGCGTCGAGTATTGGTTTCCGGTCTATGAAATGTTCAAGCAGGCCGGTCAACAGCTGGGTGTCAAAACCGTCTACACCGGCACTCCGGAATACGACGTCAATAAGCAACTGGCTGTGTTCGAACAAATCCTGGCCAAAAAGCCGGCCGGTATATTCCTGCATCCGATGAATCCGGATCCTTTCATTGAACCCATCAACCGGGCCTATGAAATGGGTATTCCGGTGGTAACCTTTGCCGCGGATTCTCCCAATAGCAAACGAATATCTTACATCACCTCCGACAATGTGCGCGAAGGTTATTTCGCCGCCGACAAAGTTGCCGAACTACTAGGCGGCAAGGGCGAAGTGGCAACCCTTCAGAACCCAGGGCAGGACAATCATGATCTGCGGGTCAAATCGTTTATCAAGCGCATCGAAACCAAGTACCCCGATATCAAAGTCGTCGCCGGCGCTGCGTCCAATCAGGATGCCAACAAAGCCTATCAGGCCACCCTCACCATGGCCCAGGCCCATCCGAACCTCGGCGCCATTTTCATGCCGGAAGCCACCTCGGCCATGGGATCTGCCCAGGCTGCCAAAGAACTTGGCGGAAAAATCAAGGTCTTATGCTGTGATGTCAACGAAAAAGTCCTGGACATGATCAAAGAAGGCGTCATCTGGGGTGCACTGAACCCCAACCAGGGCACCCAGGGCTATTTCGGTATGCTGTTTCTGTACCTGGCCAAACATTCGGACATGATCGATCCGATGAACGACTACAAACGCCAGGGCTTTAACCCGATGCAGATTCCCTATTGCGACAACGGCCTGGCACTGGTCAATAAGGAAAATGCCGATGACTTTTACTGGGATAAATATCTGAAAAGACGCGGCACCAAAGGCATCAAAGAGTAGATAGCCGGACAAGCCGGGATTGAAGATTGACGATTGAAGATTGAAGATTTGTTGTATCACTACGCTCTGTCTTTTTTATTCTGATCGACAGCGTTCTTTCAAATCTTCAATCAAAAATCGTCAATGTTTAGCCGAAGCGCTTTTCAAAGGTCACAATCTACCAACCCATAAATCATGCGTAAACATGATGGAATTTGAATAATTAGATACAATCTACAATCTTCAATTCACAAGGGAGGTAAACCTCTTGGCGGAAGAATTGGTTTTAGAAGTAAGAGACATTGACAAGTCGTTTCCCGGCACCCAGGCCTTGTCCAAGGTCAATTTTCAACTGCGTAAAGGTGAAATTCATGCCGTGGTGGGCGAAAACGGTGCCGGCAAGTCCACTTTGATGAACGTCATCGACGGTGTCTACACCCCGGACGGCGGCGAGATTTACATCAACGGCCGTAAAGTGCAGATTAAAGACCCCCTGGCCGCCCAGCGGCTGGGCATCGGATTTGTCCACCAGGAGATCGCGCTTTGCCCCGATGTCTCCGTTGCCGAAAACCTGTACATGGCATCGATCAATTCCAGCAAGGCTTTGCTGGTCAATTACAAGGAGCTTTACGCCAAGACCGCCCAGGCCTTGAACGCCCTGCACCCCATCGATCCCCAAAAAAATGTCGGCGATCTGAGCATTTCCAATCAGCAGGTGGTTGAGATCGCCAAAGCCCTGACGCTGGACTGCCGGATATTGATTTTGGATGAACCCACGGCGGTGTTGACCGAGAGTGAGACGGAGGCCCTGTTTCAGATTATGAAAAAGCTCAGGGATCAGGGCATTAGCATTATCTACATCAGCCATCGCATGGCGGAGGTTTTCGGTCAGTGTGACCGGGTGTCGGTCCTTAGAGACGGCCAATATATCGGCACCTATGAGGTGGCGCAGACCACCTCCACCGAAGTCGTCAATATGATGGTAGGCCGGGAGATCGGTGATCTGTATCCGGCCAAATCCGGGCGACCGGCCGAGACGCCGGAGGTTCTGTTGCAGGTTAGCGGCTTCTCAAACGAGGGCCGTTTCCAGGACGTCAGCTTTGAGCTGTTCGAGGGTGAAATTCTAGGGTTTTCCGGCCTGGTGGGCGCCGGACGTAGCGAGTTGGCCAAGGCCATCTGCGGGCTGTATCCCAAAAAAGCCGGCGAGGTCATCTTCAAAGGCAGCCCTCTGAATGTGCGCAGTTATGAAGATGCCATCCGGCAGGGAATCGTTTATCTGACCGAAGACCGCAAAACAGAAGGACTGTTTCTGGAGATGCCGATCAGCAACAACATCGCCGCGATGAATCTGAAGCAGGTTTCATCCCGGGGTTTAATCGACGGCAAACGCATTCAGACACTTTCCAGCCGCTTGGCGGATAAATTAAACATTAAGTATCACACCCTGGTTCAGCTGGTCTCCTCGCTGAGCGGGGGCAATCAACAGAAGGTGTTGATCGCCAAACTGCTGTCGGTTAACCCGGCCATCATCATCATGGATGAGCCCACCCGCGGCATTGATGTCGGCGCCAAATCCGAGATCCATCGCTTGTTGCGCGAGCTGGCAGGCCAGGGTATCGGCGTCATCATGATCTCTTCGGAGCTGCCGGAAATCATCGGTATGTGTGATCGGGTGATGGTGATGCACGAGGGTCAGCAGTGCGACATAATCAGTGGCGACCAGATTACCGAGGAACGCATCATTCAGCTGGCTTCAGGGATGGGTGTGTGAAAGCAGAAGAACTGGAGTATTGGAGTGATGGAGTATTGGGAATCTAATCTGCATGCAGATTTGAAAGTGTCGGCTCATTAACAGGAAGACAGTTCAATTTGCTGATCTCTCCTTACAACAACGGATTGAGCCAACCATTTGCCGCATTTTTATTCGCGATTGATAGTAGTCGCATCCGGGCCAGGCTCAATACTCCAGCACTCCACTACTCCACCAAATTAGGCAACAGCGACCTGCGGAGCTAATTAACCTTGCCTGGCCAGCAGGACCAGGATTTCAATATCAAAGCAGAGGATGACTATTATGGACAGTGTCGGCGCAGTGCAAACCGAAAAACAGACCCATGCCAACAATATTTTCAAGGCGATCAAAGGGTTTCGTGAAGGTACCCTGATTTTGATTATTTTGGCGGTATGTATCATCATGAGTTTTGTCTCACCGTATTTTTTTACCTGGCCCAATCTCAAAGCGATTTTGCTGTCATTTTCCACCGAGGGAATCGTGGTTGTGGGCATGACCCTGATACTGGTGGTCGGGGGCTTTGACCTGTCGGTGGGTTCGGTGATGTGCCTGGCAATGGTCATCGGCGGCAAACTGTTTTTGCTGGGGATCAATCCCTGGCTGGCCAGTCTGATCGGCATCGCCGTCTGCAGCCTGATCGGCTTTACGATGGGCATCTTTGTCACCAAAGTCGGGTTGAACTTTTTTATCACGACCCTGGCCTTTATGGGCATTGCACGCGGGTTGTGTTTTGTGATTACCCAGGGCACGCCGCTGTCGCTGTTTGCACTGCCAAAGTCGTTTAAGTTTATCGGCCAGGGAACCCTCTACAGCATCCCGTTTACCATTTTCATTTTTGCCGTCATTGTGGTCGTCAGCGATTATTTGATGCGCAAATCGTCGCTGGCGCGCAAGTTATTTTACACCGGCAGCAACGAGAAGGCCGCGATTTTTTCCGGCATCAAAACCCACCGGGTCAAAATCGTCACCTGTATTTTGTGCTCGACCCTGGCCGGACTGGCCGGTATCATATACATGTCGCGATTCGGGGCCTCTATTCCGGGCTTCGGCATCGGCCTGGAGCTAAACGCCATCTCGGCGGTGGTCATCGGCGGGGCCAGCCTGACCGGCGGGGTGGGAACAGTGCTGGGCTCCATTCTGGGCATTGCCCTGCTGCAGACCATTACCGGCTCGATGGTCCTGCTGGATGTCTCTCCCTACTGGCAGGATCTGATTCGCGGCGGCATCCTGCTGGGTGCGGTCTCGCTGGATCACATCCGCCATACCCGAAAGCGCGGCTAAGGTTAGTGGGGTTCAGCGGTTTAGGGTTAAAGGGCCAAAGGTTCAGCGTTCATGGGTTCAGAGGTTTTCAGATAAAACTGGACATTGAACATCGAACGTCCAAGATCGAATTGTGAATGCGAAAAGAAGAAGAAACAGGAGAACGATAAATGTCTGAATATTTATTAGGCATCGACAATGGCAACACGATCTCCAAAGCAGCGATTTTTGACCTGCAAGGCCGTGAAATCCAGGTCACCAGCCGTCAAGTGAAGTCGAATTTCCCCCACAAGGGCTGGACCGAAAGAAGCATGGATGAGTTGTGGCAGAGTACGGCCGCCACAATCAAAGACGCATTGAGCAAATCCGGCATTAAGCCGGAACACATCATCGGTATCGGTACCACTGGTCATGGCAACGGACTTTATTTGATCGACAAGGAAGGTCGGCCGGCACGCGCCGGCATCCAGTCACTGGATACCCGGGCGGCCGATATTGTCGACAGCTGGAACCGTAAAAACCTGCATGATCAGGTCTTTCCCCTCACCACCCAGGCCTTTTGGCCCGCCCAGCCGAATGCATTGCTGGCATGGATAAAGCAGAACGAACCCCAGGTCTATGGACGCATCGGGGCCGTCTTGATGGTCAAAGATTACATCAAATATTGTCTGACGGGCGAAATCACCTCGGACTTTACCGATATGAGCGGCACCAGTCTGATGGATGTGCGCAATAAATGCTACTCCGAAGAACTGCTAAATTTCTATGATTTAGCGGATATCCGCCCTGCCCTGCCGACAGTGGTAAATAGCTTTGACATCGCCGGTCGGGTGACGCCGGATGCGGCCCGGGCCGCCGGGCTGGCTGCCGGGACCCCGGTCGTCGGCGGTCTTTTTGATGTGGACGCCTCGGCACTGGGTGCCGGTGTGTATCAACCGGGGCAGATCTGTATCATTGCCGGCACCTGGAGCATTAACGAAATTGTCACCTCCGACCCGATCGTCGATCCGAACTTGTTCATGACCAGTATCTATACAGTACCGGATCTATGGCTTACCATCGAAGCCAGCGCGACATCGGCCACTAACCTGGAATGGTTTGTGACCCAATTCTGTGACGCGGAGAAAGCCGAGGCCGCCAAACGCGGAATTTCGGTCTACGACGTGTGCAGTGAGATCGTTGACAGTCTGCCGCCGGGTGGCAGCGACATTATTTTTCATCCATTCCTTTTCGGCTCCAACGTCCAGGCCTCCGCCCGGTCGGGATTTTACGGTATTGCCGGCTGGCACACCAAAGCCCATATGCTGAGAGCGCTTTACGAAGGGGTTGTCTACGGCCACCTGAGCCATTTCGAAAAATTGCGCGATGCCGGCGGCGGATCCGGCAACCACATTGAATTGGCGCGTCTAAGCGGCGGCGGCGCCCACAGTCCGGTATGGACCCAGATATTTGCCGACACCCTGCAGCTGCCGATGGAAGTCCCGGATGGAATCGAAATCGGTGCCCGCGGTGCGGCCATGAGTGCCGGAATCGGTGTGGGAGTCTACAAGGATCACGCCGATGCAGTTTCCGCGGCCGTCAAGGTTAAACGCCGCCAGGAGCCCAACCCCGCAGCGACGCCCTTTTACCTGGAACGTTACGCCGAGTATAAAAAACTGTTGGAGAGCATGCAGGAACCCTGGGAGCGCTTGAGCCGGCTGACGCAAGGGTAGCCGGGTGTTGGGAGATTTACTGGTAATCTATTACTTATTTGTTATCCCATGGTAAATCTCATTTTCGGCATAAGGTTTTAGGTGTCAGGTGTCAGTCAAACCGCTGGCCGCGGGCATCCAGTCTGATCGAAGAATACACTGATTAACGTCGAATTTTCCAGGCGGACTGTAAGCATCGAAGGTCTAACATCGAACATCGAATGAAGGTATTCTGTCTGATATAAAAAAGATTTAGCGAAGCAATTCCATCCTTCGACATTCGATATTCGGTATTCGATATTCTGCGGTTCGCTTTTCTGTCTCGCGGAGTCTCATACAAGCGGTGCCGCTCCGAAATCGACCGTTGTTGGGTTTCGCATTTGGCAATAACACCGGCAACATGTAGGTTGGGTTGAGTGCAACGAAACCCAACAAAGCCTGCAGTAGACTAAACCCAACCTACAAAAGGCAAAATGGACGAGGATGGAACCACCTCCAACTTTTGCAATAAAGTTTCACATGAAGCGTCAGCCTGAACCTTAAGCTGGAAATACGGGAAAAAACCAATGCTAATATTTGACTATGACGGTGTCCTCTTGGATTCGGTACGTGAGATTGCCGTAACTGCCTACAACATGCTCAAGGG